>JASFTI010000029.1:0-17686 GCA_050053635.1 Gemmatimonadales bacterium | reverse complement strand
TCCGGACCGGCGGCCTCCGCAAAGAAATCGCGGTAAGCATTTGCAATCGTCCGCGCCGTCAGCGCCGTGACGGTCGCGACCAGATCGTTCGCGTCGAGGCCGAGCTCGCGACCCCTACGGCAGAACTCCGCCGCGTATTCCGCGCCGTAGCGCTCGCGGCCCGTCGACTTCGGTGGGGGCTCGCCGAAGTAATCGTCGGCTAGCAGTAGGGTCAGCAGTTTCTCATTCGGACGTCCGCTCGCGGCGCGGCGCCCGTCGAGGTCGTATCGCTCAGCGCCTCCGCTCAGCAACTCGACCACCGCATCGATCACCGCCACGCCGGGCCCCGTGTCGAAGGCGATAACCGGTTCCGTCGATCCTTCCGGCGGCAGCAGCGTCACGTTGGCGATCCCGCCGATGTTCTGGAGCGCGCGTCGGCCGTCTGGCGCCGAGAAGATCAACTGATCGACCAGCGGCACCAGCGGCGCGCCGTGGCCGCCCGCTGCGACGTCGCGCGCCCTGAAGTCCGAGATCACCGGCACGCCCAAGCGCTCGGCGATCACCGCCGGCTCGCCGAGCTGTAAGCTGGCGCCCGCGATGCCGCCGCTCGGCGGCTCGTGCCAGATCGTCTGGCCGTGTGAGCCGACCGCGGCAACCTCGCCAGGCGCCACGCCGGCGTTCGCCAGCAGCTGGAGCGCAGCGTCGGCGAACCAGCCGCCCAGCTCGACGTTGAGCCGGCATAGTTCGCGCGGCCCGCCAGCCAATCCTGTCTTGATCGCCGCACGCTGCTCGGGTTCGTAGGCGACGCTACGAAAGGCTTCGACGTACGCTCCCAGACGCCCATCCCGTTCCTCCACCCGGACCAGCGCCGCATCGACGCCGTCCAGAGAAGTCCCCGACATGAGGCCCAGATAACGAATACTCAAGCCGCTATTCGCTGACGAGGCGCCGGACCGCCTCGATGTGACGGTGGTCGTGCCAAATGGCGTGTCGCAGCATCTGATAAATCGAGATCGGCCCGAACGCCTCGTGCCGCCCCAGGCGCGCCCAGCACTCGGCGCCCACCCCCTCCACCAGCCCTACCAAGGCAACCCGACTCGCGCTCAGCCTCTCGATGAGCTGGGATACGGCCATGTCCCGCGCACCGCTGTCGAAGATCTTGCGGTTCTCCACCTCATCGTCGCGATCGGCGATAAAGGCTTCAGCCTCGTTTAGAACGGCGCTGATTCGAACCCTGAAGAGCTCATCGCCTACGCGCAAGTGTTCGACCTGCTCCTTCACACACCACTTGCCTTCGCCGGGTCTCTCGCGGAGTCGTTCGTCGGGGACTCCCGACAGCAGGTCGCCGAGCTCGTCAGGCAGGCCGAGGAGGGCGGCCCGCACCAGCTCAGCGCTCTCTTCATCCGGTGGTGCAGTGGGATAGTGCCGGTAGGGATCGTCCGAATCGTCGACGGTCCCGGCCAGCTCGAGCGCCCGGCGAACAAATCCGTCCGACTCGGCAAGATAGAGCGCGGCGATCTCACGACTCACGCCAGCGCTCTTCATCACGATGGCCAGCTTCAGCGAGCCGCCGGCCCGCTCGATACACGGCAATGCCTCCTCCCGCGAGCAGTTCGTGGCCGCCATCATGATCCGCGCACTGCGGTCGATCAGCTTATCGCTCCACGCCTGCAGGTCGACCATCAGGTTGCCGTAGACCTTGGCCAGTCGGATCATCGCACCGGTGGTCAGAGTGTTGAGCACGAGCTTCGTCGCCGTACCCGCCTTCATCCGCGTCGAGCCGGCGATGACCTCCGGACCGACGAGCGGCACGATGCAAACATCGGCCAGGGTCCGCATCGCATCGCCCGGCTCGGTACAGCAGAGAAATCCCGTACGCGCTCCGCGCTCCGCCGCCCTGGCGAGCGCCGCCCGCACATAGGGCGTCGTACTGGATGTGGCTATACCGAAGACGAAGTCGTCGGGGCCGACGTTCGCCTCGTCCACGGCGGCGACACCATCCTCGGTTCGATCCTCGGCGCCCTCCTGACTGCGGGTAAGCGCCGCCTCGCCGCCGGCGATTATCCCCTGCACCATCTCCGGGTCCGTGCCGAAGGTCGGCGGACACTCGGTTGCATCGAGCACGCCCAGACGACCGCTGGTGCCCGCGCCCACATAGACCAGCCGTCCCCCTCGCTTGAAGCAAGCGACGGCAATTTCGATCGCTTCGGCGATACGCTCACGCTCCGCGTGCACCGCACTTGGCACAGCAGCGTCCTCGGCGTTGACCAGATCGACGATGCGCCTCGCGTCGGCAAGATCGATGTCCTGCGTTCTGGGGTTGCTGTGCTCCGTCAGCCTGGAGTCGAACAGATCGTCTGTCATATTGCACCATTGCCGGAGTATGCCGAGAAACCTAACCTTCGCAGGTTCGCTCAAAAAGACATTAAGGGAGGAGAATGGACCTGCTCTCCAGGGCCAACGCCATAGCCCCCGAGCTTATCGAGATCCGGCGCGACATTCACGCCCACCCGGAACTCGCGTTCCAGGAGACCCGCACCGCAGCGCTCGTCGCCGAAAGGCTGAAAGGCCTGGGTTACGAGGTGCGCACCGAGGTCGGTGTCACCGGCTGCATCGGCGAGATGGGTAGCGGTGACGGCCGTACCGTGGCGCTTCGCGCCGACATGGACGCGCTGCCGATCCAGGAGACGAACGAGGTACCCTACCGCTCGCAGGTCGACGGGGTAATGCACGCCTGCGGTCACGACGCACATGTCGCCTGCTTGCTGGGTGCCGCGATGCTGCTGAGGGAGAGTGTGCAGAGCGGCGATCTGCCGCCCGGCCGCGTTCGCCTGATCTTCCAACCCGCCGAGGAGACGACGGACGAGCACAACTTCAGCGGTGCGCGGCGCATCATCGAGGACGGCGCGATGGAAGGCGTGGACGCCGTCATTGGCTTGCACGTCGCCGCCGAATCGCCGGCCCACGAGGTCCTGTTCCGCGCGGGCCCGCTGATGGCAGGGAACGACACTTTGCTGGGTACGGTCCGCGGCGCGAGCGCACACGCTGCGCTCCCGCACGAAGGGAAGGACGCGCTGCTGCTTGCGGCTCATGTAATCCTCGCTACGCAAGCGATTGTCGCCCGATCCGTCGACCCCCTCAAGCCGGCGGTCGTGACGTTCGGGACCATCGAAGGCGGCAGCGCTTCCAACATTCTGTGCAGCGAGGTCCGACTCGGCGGCACCTTGCGCTACTTCGATACTGACGTAAGGCGAACACTGCACGAAGAGCTGAAGCGCGCCTTCGCCGTGGCAGATGCCATGGGCGGTGAGGGACGGATCGAGATCCGGGCTGGGTACCCGCCGATGGTCAACGACGCGCGCCTGACCGATATCGTGGGTTCCGCCGCGCACTCGCTGGTCGGTGACGATGGCTTGGCCGCGGCCGATCTGATCATGGGTGCCGAGGACTTCGCCTTCCTGGCCCGCGAGGCTCCCGGCTGTTTCTTCTGGCTCGGCGCCGGGATCGAGGGTGATCAGCGCAGGCATCACTCGCCGCGTTTCGACATCGACGAGAGCTGCCTACCCCGTGGCGCCGCCGTGCTGGCGGCGGCGGCCCGCAAGGTTTTGGCCGAATGGTAGCGGCAAAGGTACCTCGGCGCTCGCTGCGCCGACGCGTCCGGGCACTGCAGCGCCGTCTGGAGGATCGCTACGGCCCGGCGAAGAAGACGCGGATCGGCCCGCTGGACGAGCTGATGCTGACGATCCTCAGTCAGAATACGAACGACACGAACCGGGATCGCGCCATTGAGTCGCTGCGCGCCCGCTTTCCCGACTGGGATGCGGTACGAGTCGCGCCGCGGGCAGAGGTCGAGCGAGCGATCAAGTCGGCCGGGCTCTGGAAGCAAAAGGCTCGCACGCTGCAGGAAACGCTCGCCGCACTCTATGATGAGCAGGGAGATCTCGACCTCTCGCACTTGGAAGGCCGGACCGACCAGGAGGTCATCGACTACCTCACATCATTCCGCGGCGTCGGAGTAAAGACGGCGGCATGTGTGCTGTGCTTCGCCATGGGCCGATCGTACATGCCGGTCGACACCCACGTCCACCGCGTGACCGGTCGCCTCGGCCTGATACCCGAGCGAGCCACAGCCGAGCAAGCCCACGAACTGCTGAACCGCGACAGCTCAGTCCCGCCCGAGCTGCGTTTCTCATTTCATATTCAGCTGATACGTCACGGGCGAGCGATCTGCCGGGCCGCTCGCCCGGCGTGCGACACTTGCGTGCTGGGGGGCCTCTGCCCAAGAATCGGCATCTAGCCCGCCCGCAGAGATCGAGTAGAAAGGAGCGGCCCATGCGGCGCTTCAGCTTCCTCCTGGCGCTCTCAGTCCTCGCGGCCTGCGCGCCAGCGCCGGCGGTTACTGGCGCCGGCGGCACCGCGGGCCCGGTTTTCCCGTTCGACTGGGAGTTCCGCGGCCTCGAGCCGATCGGCACAGGCACCCAGGGCATGGTGGCCACCACCGACGTCCGGGCCACGCGAATCGGCGTCGACATCCTGGAGGCCGGTGGTAACGCCGTCGATGCCGCGATCGCGGTGGGGTTCGCCCTCGCCGTCGTGCACCCCGCCGCCGGCAATCTCGGCGGCGGCGGCTTCGCCGTCGTCCGCCTGGCCGAGGGTGAGACGGCGGCCCTCGACTTCCGCGAGACGGCGCCGATGCTGGCGACGCCGCAACGCTTCCTGGACGAAGAGGGGCGACCGACCGACGCCTCGGTGATCGGGCACCTCGCCGCCGGTGTGCCCGGTACGGTGGCGGGACTCTGGGAACTCCACCAGCGCTACGCCTCGTTGCCCTGGGAGGACCTGGTCGCGCCGGGCATCGAGTTGGCGGAGAACGGTTTCGTCGTCAGCGAGAGCCTCCACGATGGGTTGGCCGCTCGACAGTCTCGACTGGCCGAGTTCGAGACGACGCAACAGATCTTCTACCCGGACGGCGATCCGCCCCGCATCGGCTCGACGTTCCAGCAGCCGCTGCTGGCGGAGACGCTTCGCATGATCGCCGCCGAAGGCAAGTCAGCCTTCTATCACGGAGCGATCGCCGATATGATCGTCGACGAGATGCGCCGGGGCGGCGGACTGATTACGCACGAGGACTTGCGGCGCTACAGTGCACACTGGCGCGACCCCATCGTCTTCGAGTACCGCGGCCATACGATCGCATCCATGCCACCGCCGTCGTCAGGTGGCATCACGATCGCCGAAACGCTCAATATCCTCGAGGGCTACAACCTGAGAGAGTTGGGTTTCAACTCGCCGGAGGCCATTCACCTGATCGCCGAGGCCTTTCGCCGGGCGTTCGCCGACCGCAACTACTACCTGGGCGATCCCGACTACATCGAGATGCCGGTCGACCGGCTGATCAGCGACGAGTACGCGGCCGAATTGCGCGCCGGCATCTCACGTAGCCGCGCCTCGCCGTCGGAACGGTTCAATCGCGTGCCGGTACTGCAGGAGGGGGCACACACGACACACTACTCGATCGTCGACGGCCAGAATAACGCCGTAGCGTTGACCTACACGATCAATTCGGGGTACGGCTCCGGTGTCGTGGTGGCGCGGGCGGGCTTCTTCCTCAACAACGAGATGGACGACTTCGCGATGCGGGCCGGCTACGCGAACCAGTACGGCCTCGTCCAAGGCGAGGCGAACCTTGTTGCACCGGGCCGACGCATGCTCTCGGCGATGACTCCCTCCATCGTCGTCGACCCGCAGGGCGAGCTGCTGCTGGTCGTGGGGTCACCCGGCGGTCCGCGGATCATCACCGCCGTCGCGCAGACGATCATCAACGTCATCGACTTCGAGATGGATGTGCGCAGTGCCGTCGACGCACCCCGAATACACCACCAGCTGTTGCCCGACGCGATCATGGTCGAGAGGAACGGCATCGACGCGCGGACCCGGTCGGTGCTCGAGCGCTTTGGGCACACCGTCATGACCCGGCGCGGCTATTTCGGCGACGTGCAGCTGATCATCCGCGCGCCTGACGGTACGTTGTACGGTGCCTCCGACCCGCGGAGCTCGGGCAGCCGGGCGATCGGATTCTGACGTGTTGAAGCAGCTGGCACCGCTGGTCCCCTACGCGCGTCGCTACCGGGGTCGCATCGCCGCCGGCCTCAGCCTGGTAGTGGTAGCCAACCTGTTCTCCCTGGCCTGGCCCTACCTGCTGAAGCTGGCCATCGATGCTCTGGAGCAGGGCATCACGCCGGCGGGGCTGGCCGCCTACGCGGGGGCCATCGTCGGCTTCTCGCTCGTCGGCGGCACCGGCCGCTATTTCATGCGCCAGCTGATCAACGGCATGAGTCGCCACGTGGAGAACGATCTGCGCGACGACTACTTCGGCCACCTGCTGAGGCTGGCGCCCGACTTTTACGGGCGCGTCCCCACCGGCGAGCTGATGAGCAGGGCAACCAACGACATACCGGCGGTCCGCATGGTGGTCGGCCCGGCGATTATGTACCTGGTGAACACGACGGTCATATCGATCATCGCGTTGACTATGCTGACCCTGATCGATCTGCGTCTGACGGTCCTGGCCATCTTGCCACTTGCCTGCGTTCCGCCGATTACGATCTACTTCGGACGCGAGATCCACGAACGGTTCGAGGCGATCCAGGCGCAGTTCGGCCGCATCTCCACCATGGCACAGGAGAATCTCGCCGGCGCACGTATCGTGCGCGCCTATGTGCAGGAGGACGCCCAAGCCGGCCAATTCGCGCTGCTCAATCGCGACTACATGCAACGCAACCTGCGGCTCGCTAAAGTTTGGGGGCTGTTCTTCCCCGCCCTCATGCTGCTCACCGGGCTGGGCGCCGTGATCGTGCTCTGGGTCGGCGGCCGCGATGTGATCCTGGGCCGCATCACTATCGGCGACTTCGTCGCCTTCGCCTTCTACCTGCTGCAACTCACCTGGCCGATGATCGCCCTCGGCTGGGTGATCAACCTGTTCGAGCGCGGTTCCGCATCGATGGGTCGAATTCAGGAGATCATGAGCGAGGAGCCATCGATCCGGAACGCGGACCAGCCAATCGGGCTCGAAGCACCGCAGGGCGGCATCGAGTTCAGGAACGTCTCCTTCCGCTACCCGGGCACCGAGCGTTACGTACTCCGCGACGTCTCGTTCACGATCGAGCCAGGCCAGACGATCGCCATCGTCGGACGAACCGGATCCGGCAAGAGCTCCATCGTCAATCTGATTCCCCGGCTTTACGATCCCGACGACGGCGAAATCCTGCTCGACGGCGTAACGATTAGGGAGGTTCGCCTTGAACAGCTACGCCGCCTCATCGCCATGGTGCCACAGGAGCCTTTCCTGTTCTCCGAGACGCTGGGTGCCAACATCGCGTTCGGCTTGCAGAACGGCCGCGAGCAAAAGAGGATCGAGGAGGTCGCGGCGATCGCCCAGCTGGCCGACACGATCCGCGATTTCCCCGACGGTTACGACACCCAACTGGGCGAGCGCGGCATCAACCTGTCGGGCGGCCAGAAGCAGCGGGCGACGTTGGCGCGCGCCCTCACCCGGGACGCACCCGTCCTCATCCTCGACGATGCTCTGTCTTCGGTGGATACGCACACGGAAGTAGCGATCCTGGACGGTCTGCGGGACGTGCTCATGCGTCACACGAGTATCATCGTCTCGCATCGCGTGACGGCGGTGAAGGACGCCGACCTGATCTTAGTGGTCGAGGAAGGTGAGATTGTCGAGCGCGGCACTCACTCCCAGTTGCTGGAGACGGACGGCGTCTACGCGCGATTGCTCAGACGCCAACTGTTGGAGGAGAGTCTCGAGGTAGATGCGGGCGCCGCCTGAGGCAGAGGCCCCGGGCCGGCGGGTTGACTCCCTCGAGCGCGCGCCTAAGAGCACCGGTCGCCGGGGGCTCGGCTGCTTACCGGGTCGCTTCAGCGCTCGTCTTCTTCTTCATCTACGAAGTCATAGACCCTGCGGGAGTCCATCCGACGCGGCAGCCACGACCAGGACTCTCACGGTGCTTCCCTCTTCTTGGATGTTGGGATGCCCGCGACCCACGGGCCGCGTCGCTCTGCCCAATGACAGCTATCCCGGCGGAATCGTTAGCGTGCCTGGGTGGACTGGGGCAGCGGACAGAAGAACTCGGCCGGAAGGGGCAGCGGTTCCTTGGTACCCTGGCCAACGCATGTGTACTGTTCGTTGTCGAAGGTGCTCGTCTTAGTGAAATGCTCGAGATCGACGAAGGTCCACGACCCACTCTCGTCGTTTCCAGGATTCGTCGCTTCCCAGGTGAACACGTCGTTGCACAATTCTCCCTCGAATACCACGCCGACGTCGCTGGGCAGTGAGGAGGCGACGATCTCCGCCGTCACCTGAGTCAGGTCGGATAGCTCCTGCGAGACCAGATACCGGTCGTTACCGGCCACACAGCTGCCGTTCTCGCACCGGAAGGTCGCGTTCCAGTAACCCGCGACAAACATCGTCGTGCTGCAGAGGGCGGTGAACTCCATCGACTCCTCGTTGGCGCAACTGAGTAACGCAGTACCCAACCCCAGGACGATCCACACCGTGAGGAGGCGGGAAGACAGGTTTCTATGCATGGAAGAGCCTCTCCAGGCTCAATACCGGGGCCGCCCGCACGAGTGACATACTGACTGTCCATCAAACTGCCCACAAGACAACAGCCCCGCCAGCCCCGAGCGCGCCGCCGATCGAGGCGGCGTAGCTGAGGCTAGATACGCTCCAGCAGGAGATCGGGCGTGAACTGGATAAGCCAACCCGCCAGCACCGTGAACTTGCCGGTCACCAGCAGCAGCCCAACAAGGATGAGCAAGACCCCGGCCACCCACTCGACGTAGCGCACGTAGCGCCGGAACTTCTGGAACCAGGCCAAGAAAGCTGTGAGCGCCACGGCGCTCAGCACGAAGGGGATCGCCAGACCCAGCGAGTAGACGAAGAGCAGTCCCACGCCTTCCGCCACATCGGCGCGGGTCGCCGCCAGCGTGAGGATCGCACCGAGGATCGGACCGATACAGGGGACCCAGCCGGCACCGAAGGCCACACCCACCGCCACCGTTCCAGCGTAGCCCACCGGCTTGTTCTGGAACTGGTAGCGCTTCTCGCGGCTCAAGGCGGGAATCGGGACTACCCCTAATAACAGGATGCCGAACAGAATGATGATCACGCCGCCGATGCGGGCGATGGTGTCCTGATAGACGCGGAGCAGCTGTCCGATATAGGTGGCCGAGGCGCCCATCAGCAGGAAGATCAGGGTGAAGCCGGCCACGAAGAGAAGTGAATGAACGAGCGTCACCCGCTTGACTTCACCGCCGCCCTGCTCCAGCTCTTCCAGACCGAGCCCGGTCACGAAGGAAACGTACGACGGGACCAACGGCAAAACGCAGGGACTGAGGAAGGAGAGGAGTCCCGCGAGGAATGCAACGAAGATTCCGATCGAGGTGCCGTCTTGCATCTATTCCCTCAGAGCGCCAGCCATTGGACGGTGCGGCAGTGGGCGGTGGGTGGTAATTGCGAACGATCAAGTTACAGCTTCGAGGTCACCGCCTACCGCGCACCGCCTACTGTCTACCGGCTTGCCAATACCCGATCATCTTGTAGACCAGCTTAGCCACCAAGAAGTCCGGCGCCACGATGCCGGGCAGAGGCGCCAGTTCCACTACATCAGCGGCGACCACGTTCTTCTCTTCAAAGACGCGGCGCAGTAACGTCATCGCCTGGTCCCAAGTTCCGCCACCGGGCTCCGGCGTGCCGGTAGCCGGGACGAGGGCCGGGTCGAAGAAGTCGACGTCGAAGCTGACGTATACGTCCTGAGGCAGCGCCGCCATCACCCGGTCCAGCCAATCCTCTTCGCCTAGCTCCTCGCCGTAGACCATGGTGAGGCCGAGCTCGTCGATCAGCCGCTTCTCCTCCCTGTCGATGGCCCGGATCCCCACACCCACCGGCTTCACCCGGTCTATCACTCTGCGCATAACACAGGCATGGCTCCAACGGGTCCCGTGGAAGCTGTCGCGCAGATCGGCGTGCGCGTCAAACTGGAGGATGCCGAGCTCGTCATCAAGGCGATCGGCCCAATAGAGCACGGGCACCTGGGTGATCGTGTGCTCGCCGCCCAGCATGATGACGAACCGGCCACCGGCGCTCGCCTCGGCGTAGCGCTCCCGTAGCTCGGCCAGCGCCGCTTCCGGGCCTGCAGCAGTCAGCTCCACCATCGGGTAGGTATGGACCCCGACGCGGTACGGTTCGGCAGCGAGCTCGTGGTCGTAGAGCTCCACATGCCGCGACGCCTGCAGAATCGCCTCAGGACCGCGGCGCGTACCCTCCATGTATGACGTAGTGGCCTCGTAGGGGACCGGCAGCAGAACGACCTTCGCCCCTTCGAGGTCCGTGAACTGCTCCCCCAGCCCGAGAAAGGCGTAAGGGTCTTCCCAAGGAGAATCTGACATGGCTCGCTTCAGGGCAGGAGAACCGCGGCGGTCACCACGCTGACCCATTTGCCGTCTTCAGGCCCCTCCGCCGTCTGCGTGATGTTCTCCGTTTTGACGATCTTGCCGGAGACCTTCCATTGCGCGCGCTGCTCGTCCCACGCCGTGTCAGGATCGAAGGGCACCCCGAGGATCGTTGCCAACATGCTGGCTGCGAGATCCTCGGCGTAGTCGCCCGCCGTCCTTTCGTTCTGCCCGTATGCGTGGTGCTCCGAGAGATAGCCAAACTGGTTTGGATCCTTTGGGATCGCCACGCCGATACTCGCCGCGATTAGCCGGCCCGGCTCATCGGTCTCGAGTCGCGACATCACAGCGAACGTGATCTGCCCCGGCGTCATTAACTCCAGCCCTTCCTCCCGATCGATCAATTCGCAGTGCGGCGGAAAAATGGAGGAGACGTTTACCAGGTTGTAACGAGCGATTCGGGCGTCGCGCAGCGCCATCTCGAAGGCCGAGAGACGCTCGCGGTGCGTCCCAACCCCCTTCGTCAGGAAAATCTTCCTGGGCACAAATGAATAAGACGGCGACACCGTTCAAACCTCATAGAAAATGCGCGGGCCTGCCTGTCCAGGCACCGCGCGTATTCAACCTCAGACCCGGGCCCAAAGCCCGGAAGTGAATGCAACGGATGCAGCGCAAATCGTCCGACTAGTTCTGGCAGCTCGGACAGTAGCCGATCAGCTCCAAACGGTAGTCGATGATCTCGAAGCCATCGTCGCTACGCAGGCAGCGAATCAGCTCGTTGTCGTGACTGCCGACCACATCCCTGACTATGCCGCACTTCAGGCAGCGCACGTGATCGTGGTCTTCAACGCGACCGTCATAGCGCGCCGGCCCACCGCCCAGCGCCAGCTTCTGGGCTATGCCGGCCTCCACGAATGCTTCGAGCGCTTTGTATACCGTGGCCAGGCTAATGTCCGGCAGCACTTCACGCACCTGCGTGAAAATTTCGTCCGCCGTGGGGTGCGTCGGGACGCCACGCAGGAAACGATAGATCGCCGCCCGCTGCGTCGTGTGCCGGTGGCCTGCCGACTCCAGCGCTGCCCTCAGCCTCTGCTCCGAGGTATCGCTTGGCGCGACTTCCATTTTTCTCACTAATCCAATTCGCTGGGTAAGCGGTTCCCGTGAGCGTCCCCCTCACCATCCGGCTCAATAATAGTACTAAAAGTCACTTCAGGTAAGACGCTCCTGTCAATCAAAAGGGCGCTGCGCTCCCCGCCTGCGGCGCTCCCGTTGCCAGGGCCGTTCCCGAAGCCGTTCCCGTTCGCCAAACGCTCGACCGCTTCCTCCCAAGCCTCCGATTCGCCGCCCACTTGGACGACCTCGGGAACGCCGGCATCGGCGAGCCGCTGGAGCAGCCGGTCGGGAATGGCGGCCACCCAACGATGCGGCGTAGTTCCCTGTTCGCGAATCCGCTGCACCCATTCGAATTCGTCGTCCTCCGGATCCTTGAACTGGGCATCGACGTGCGATGTCAGGATGCGGCGGCGATCTTCACCACCGTCAAAGCAAACCAGAACGATGAACTCGCAGGCGAGATCGCGGTCGGGGAGCGGTGGGAAGACCCACAGCTCGTCGATACTCGAGGCGGGAATGTTGTCGGCGATGGCTCGAAGCCGCTGCTCGAGCGGAAGCACCCGATCCGGTCTTCTGGGACCGCGTACGCCCTTTAGGAGCATTCTACGCCTAGAGCCATTCGCGCTGCCGTTCCTTTGATGCAAACTCACCGGCCTCCACCTCCCTCACCCAGCATCTAAAGGCTACTGCACCCACACCCAGCCGCCAGCGACGCCCTCGTCGCTTCAGCCGGGAACCTCGCGCGGTAGGCCGACTTACGGCCTTTGTTCACCCGCTGACTGTCCCAAGATACGCCGCTCGGCGCCGACTCTCAAGGCCGAGCTTGCTGGAGGGCCGACCGGCACGCCGCCAGGACCTCCGCTGTAACTTCGCCCGCATTTCCCGCAGCCACGGCGCCCGCCGCCCTTTCGTGACCGCCGCCGCCGAACGATCGCGCCAGCGCCGCCACGTCCGCCCGCCCGGTCGAGCGCAGCGAGACTTTCACCTGACCGCCCTCGAGCTCACGAAACAGGATCGCGACGTTCGTACCCTGCAGATTGCGCAGCTGCTCGAGGACGCCCTCGTACTCCTTCAGCGGGCCGAACCTGCGTGAGACATCCAGGTCGAGGACCGCCCAGGTGATCCCGTATTCTTCATCGCGCTGCATCCGCTCGAGCGCCGCCTGCAGCGTGGCCAATTCCGCCGGCCTCAGGTTGGCAAACAGCGGCCGGTAGAGCGTCTCGGGGTCGGCGCCAGCCTCGATCAGGGCGGCCGCCGTGCGGTGCGCCTGGGGTGTGGAGTTGGAGTAGCGGAAGGAGCCCGTATCAGTCACCAGGCCGACGTAGAGCGCCCGGGCTGCCGGCTTGCCCACGGGGTCGCCGGTCTGAAGCAACACGTCGTAGAGCAGTTCGGCGGTAGCGGCGGCACCGGGATCGATGAGCGACAGGGAGGCCTCGATCTCGGCGGCGGCGACGGCGTGGTGGTCGATGACGATCGTGCGCTCGCGCTCGTAGTGGGGTGCGAACCCGCCCAGCCGGCTCGGCTCCGAGGCATCAACGACGACCTGAATAGCGGCGCTACGCAGCGCCTCGACCCCGGCCGCATCCGGATCGAGCAGCTCGAGACCCTCGGGCAGCAAGAAGCGGTAGCGCTCGGGGAACGGCGTGGCGGCGAGCAGGCGGACGTCGCAGCCGCGGGCCCCGAAGTGATGAGCCAGAGCGCCGGCCGAGCCCCAGCCATCGCCGTCACCGTTGACATGCGTGGAGACGGCGATCGACGCGGCACCCTTCAGTCGTTCGGCGATGCTGCGTGCTACTTCGAGACGGTGGGTCGGCGTTTTGAACACTCTTCTTCACTATCCAATATCCGACAATCGACTGCCAACGTCCGAGTTCTTACTCAGTGAGCAACAACCGACATCTAAAGGCCGACGTCCGGCGTCAAGGTCGAAGTCTGGCAGTCGACAGTCGGACATCACTCGTCGATGCAGTACTCGTTCACCCGGCTGTCGATTGTAGCATATTGGCCATTGAATCCAGACTAATCCAGCGGCTTGTACCGCTGCTGTTCCTTCCAGCGGCGATGTGCCTCGCGATTCTCGATCCACGGGCGGCGCTCGAAGTAGCTTCCCGTCAACTGCTTCACCTTCCCGGACAGCAGTATCAGCGCCAGCAGGTTGGGCAGGATCACGATCCCCAAGAACACGTCACCCAGCGTCCAGGCAACCGCCAGCGTCAGGATCGCCCCGATGTAGTGCATCGTCACGAAGGCGAACTTATACGGCAGTACGGCGCGGTGCCCGAACAGATAGTTGGCGCAGCGGTCGCCGTAGTAGCTCCAGGAAATGGCGGTGGAGATGGCGAACAGGAAGACGCTCAACACCACAATGTAAAGGCCGATGTTGCCGGGCAGGCCTTGCTGGAAGGCGAGCATCGTCAGCGGCGCGCCGCTCTCGGCAGCGTTGCCGTACAGCGACGTAAGTTCGTCACCGTCTTGGGCCACGGCGACGTCGCGATCCGTATCAATGATCCCGTTGAACGGCCGCGTCTGCTCATCGTCGGTGTAGAACTCCTCGACGATGACTTCGTGCCACGTCAGTTGGACCGCACCGGCGCCCGTGTCGACGTAGCGGCCGTCGGCAAATCTTATCTGAGCCAAGTCATCGAAATCGTCGTAGCCACCGTCGGCCTGCTCAATCACATACGCGATGTCACCTTTATCCAGAGTGATCTCGGTGGGGATACGGATACTCCAGACACCCGTCATGATGATCACCAACCCGGTCATGGTGCAGATCAGGATGGTGTCGATGAACGGTTCGACGAGCGCGACGACGCCCTCGGAGACCGGTTCGTCCGTCTTGGCGGCGGCGTGGGCGATCGGCGCCGAGCCCTGACCCGCCTCATTGGAGAAGAGCCCGCGCTTCACGCCCCAGATCATCGTGAGCAGAAAGACCCCCGCACCTGAACCGGCGATGCTCGCCGTCGGATCGAACGCCTCGCGAAAGATCAGCCCGAAGGTGGGGATCACCTCATCGGCGTGCAGCGCGATGATCGTGAGCGCGCCGGTCACGTAGATCACCGCCATCGTCGGTGCCAGGACGCCGGTCACCTTGCCGATTCGCGTAATACCGCCGATGACCACCATGGCGACGATGCTCGCCGTCACCAGCCCCGTCACCCAAACGGGCATGCCCAGGGTCGTATTCAGCGTGTCCGCCACGGTGTTCGCCTGGATGGCGTTGCCGGTGAGAAACGCAGTCGTACCGAGCATCCCAGCGAAGAAGATCGCCAGCGGCTTCCAGGAGGGCCCCAGTCCGCGCTCGATGTAGTACATCGGTCCGCCGGAGACCGTACCCTCCCACTTGTAAGGGTCGAGATCCTCCTTCTCCACGTCCCGGTAGCGCTGGGCCAGTGTCACCTCCGTGTACTTCGTGGCCATCCCGACCAGCGCAGTCACCCACATCCAGAACAGTGCCCCGGGGCCGCCCCAGTGAATCGCCAGAGCGACGCCGGCGATGTTGCCGATCCCCACCGTCGCCGAGAGTGCGGTGGTCAGTGCCTGGAAATGGGAGACGTCACCCGGTTCCGCGGGATCATCGTAGATCCCCGAGGTAACCGCGAAGCCGTGACCCAATTTGCGCAGCTGTAGAAATCCGAGCTTCACGGTCAGGAACACGCCGGTGCCCAGCAAGACGACGACGACCCAAGGGACCTCTTCCCCCGCGACCGGAATCCCCCGGTTCCAGATGTAATCGGACAGCGTGCCGAGGATGTTCTCTAGGAGTTCCATGTGATTTCGCAGTTCTGTGAAACGCGGTCAGGGTCGCGCTACTCTAGGGGCGTGGACAGGAGGTGTCAAGCAACGACGGTCGGTTAGCGGGCGCGCGGCGCGAACTTCGCCCAGGCCGAGGCGAGGTGGACGAGGTAGGAGGAGTAGCGACCGACGATGCGGCCGGCACGCAACGCATCGAGGAGGCTCTCCCGGCCATCGAACTCCGGCACCTCGATCACGCCCCGCCCGATCTCGCGTAGCGTGTGGGCATCAGAGCCGGCGCCGCCCGCCAGTTCCCGTTGCTCGGCCCATTGCCTCGCCTGTTCGTTGAGGGCCGGCCTGTGGATGCGGGCATTGAAGATCTCGACCACATCGACATAGGGTTCAATCGCTGCCAGCAGCTGCGGGCCGAGGCCTTTGCCGCCGGCGAACGGATGGGGCAGGTAAACCAACCCCCCCTGCTGACGGATGGCCTGGGCGGTCTCCACCGCTGGCGCCCCCTTGGCGATCCTCTCTGAGACGAAGAGCCCGCTGACATCGACCCCTTCCGCCGTCTTGACCTCTTCGCCGACGATCACCAGTTCGGGTGCCAGGTCGCGAGTTCGGAAGGCCCCCTCGATCTCGTTGTGGTCGGTGACCGCGATGCGGTCGAGTCCGCGGGCGCGAGCCGTGGCGATGACATCCGAGTAGTCGCTGAGGCAGTCGTGGGAAGCACGTGTGTGGATATGGAGGTCGAGCCGCAGCGTTTTCACGGTGACCTGCTCAATTTCTCGATCTCCTTCCAGGTCTCCCACGCTCGCCGCTCGAGTGTCGGGATGTCCGAGCCGTTGTCGATGATGAAGTCGGCGCGCGCTCGCTTTTCCTCAGCCGGCATCTGGGCGGCGGCGACGGCACGAGCTTCAGCGGCGCTCAACCCACGCTTGCTCACCAATCGTTCGATCCGCAGATCGAGCGGCGCATCGACGAGCAGCACGGCATCGAAGTCTTTCTCCATCGACTTCTCGTAGAGCAGTGGCACCACGCCGATCACGATGCGGTCGCCACGCGCTTGCGCTTCGGCGATAAGCTCGGCAAAGCGCGTGCGGATGGCCGGGTGAAGGACCGCCTCGAGCTGTTCACGGGCCCCGGGGTCAGCGAAGACGACACGTCGAACGGCGGCGCGATCCAGGTCGCCATCTTCCGTGACGGTTTCCTGGCCAAACATCTCGGCGATCAGCGCCAGCGCTGGACTGCCCGGCTCGACCACTTCACGAGCCAGAACGTCGGTATCAATCACCGTCGCGCCCCAGCCGGCGAACAGAGCGACGACAGTCGACTTTCCGGCACCTACGTTCCCTGTGAGGCCGACACTAAGCACAGCGAGGTCCTCGTTAGTTCCCGCCAGCCGCGGTGGAATCCAGAAGGCCGCCGCCTGTCTCATCCTCTACGCCCAACTCCTTGATGAACCGGTTCACCAGCTCTTCCACCTTCAAGCGAACGTCCTCAGCAGACAGATCGAGAACCGGCACGCGCGCACCGGCCATCATACCGTGACCGCCGGCGCTCCCATCTTTGCCGACCACCCTACGCAAGAGCTCACCCGCAGCTGCATCGCGCAGCGATGTCCGAATCGAGATGACTATGTCTTCCTCGAACTGCCCGATGCAGAACGACCAGTAGGCACCCTCGAAGCGCAGGTAGAAATCGGCCAACTCGGCCACCAGATCCGGGTAGTCGAGCTTGCCGATGTAGGAAATGATCACCGGGCCTCGCGTGCGGGCCCGCTCGAGCGAGCGGTGCAGCGACTTGAAGTAGGGGCGCGGCAGATCCGGGTAGCGGATGCGGGAAATCAGCTCGCGGTCGGCCCCCGGGTACAGCGCCAGGCTCGCCTCGATATCGGCATGCTCGGCCTCGCGCCCAAGATCCTGCGTCTCCGACTGGATGCCGTAGAAGAGGGCGGTCGCCACATCCCCCACGAGCGGGACGCCGGCAGCCTGTAGGTACTGCGTCATTATCGTACAGGTCGAGCCGCAACCCTCCCGCACGTCGGCGAACCTCACCTTCTTGGTGTCGGGGCGAATCGGGTGATGGTCGATGACGATCGTCGCCTGAAGATCCTCCGGTAGGGAGTTGTTGAGCGTGCCAGGCTGCGTATCGACCAGCGCAATAACATCGGCGTCATCGAAGCTCACCCGACTCGTCCGCCTCACGGGCAGCTGCAGCTCCCTGACCATCGTGCGGTTCTCAGCGCGACCGACGAAGCCGCCAAACGCGATGCGCGCCGCGACTCCGTCGAACTGCTCTACGAGCTTGAGCAGCGCGAAAGCGCTGGCGAGCGCGTCGGGATCCGGGTTGTCATGAGTCAGGATGAGCATCTGGCGGCCGCCTTTCAGCG
>JASFTI010000028.1:0-17764 GCA_050053635.1 Gemmatimonadales bacterium | reverse complement strand
CGACATGACCGTCGTCTCTCCTGGCTACTTCGAGACGATGGGCATCCCCTTACTTCAGGGACGCGACTTCCGAGATCAGGATGACCGCTCGGCGCCGCTCGTCGTCATCGTGAGCGAGGCCGCAGCCAGGCGGTTCTGGTCGGGTGAGAACGCCGTCGGCAAACGACTGCGGCTGGGTGCCCCCGATGGGCAACTTCGCGAGGTCATCGCCGTCGCGCGGGACACCAAGGTGCGGACGCTGGGTGAAGAGCCGCGCCCGTACGTTTACCGGCCGTTAAGCCAGAATTTCGGGGCTATCATGTCGCTGATCGCGCGAACGAGCGGCGACCCGCAGCCCATGGTTCCGGTACTACAACGCGAGGCGCTGCTGCTCGATGAGAGCCTGCCGATCATGGAGACGAAGACGATGGAGCAGCACCTGGGTATTATGCTCTTCGCTCCCAGGATGGGCGGCATACTGCTGGGCGTTTTCGGCGGTCTGGCCATCTTGCTCGCGACCATAGGACTGTACGGGGTCGTTTCCTACACGGCGGCGCAGCGCACTCGCGAGGTTGGGATCCGGGTCGCTCTCGGTGCTCGACCGAGCGACGTAATTCGCCTCGTGACCCGGCAGGGGATGGCGCTCGTGGTGATTGGCGCTGCCATCGGTCTGGCGTTGGGGTTCGCGGCCACGCGCCCGCTGGGCAGCTTCCTCTACGGGGTCGGCGTGTCGGACCCGGTTACTTTTCTCGGGGTAACGCTGCTGCTCGTCGGTGTGGCGTTCCTGGCGACCCTGGTGCCGGCCCTGCGCGCCGCCCGGCTCGACGCCATGGTCGCTTTGCGCCGCGAGTGAGTCAGCGCTGCTAAGCCTGCTCGCGGATCGCGCCCACGACCATGTCGCCCATCGCAGATGTGGAGATCCCGCTCCGCGTATCGGCGGATCTGATCCGACCGCTGCCCAACAGATCCGCGATGGCGCTCTCGACCCGCGCGGCGCTCTTCACCTCACCTAAAAAGTCGAGCATCATGGAAACGGCCGAGATCATGCCGAGCGGGCAGGCGACGTTCTTGCCGGCGTGCTTCGGCGCCGAGCCATGAATCGGCTCGAACATCGACGTCTGGCCCGGGTGGATGTTCCCCGAGGCGGCGATCCCCATACCGCCCTGTATGATCGCTCCCAGGTCGGTGATGATGTCGCCGAACATGTTGGTCGTGACGATGACATCGAACCACTCCGGGTTCTTGACCATCCACATGCAGCAGGCATCCACATAGGCGTGGTCGGTCCCTACGTCCGGGTAGTCCTTCGCCACGTGCGCTAACGCCCGGTCCCAAATGTCGTGTGGCCGGATGGCATTGTCTTTGTCGACCAGCGTGACCTGCGATGCCCGGCCGCCAGCGCCGCGGGCCGCAGCGCGCTTGCGGGCCACCTCGAAGGCGTAGCGGCAGGCGCGCTCACAGCCCTTCCAGGTATATACACCGTTGATCAACGCCACCTCGTCCGACGTTCCTTTCTTCAGGTGGCCGCCGATCTGGCTGTACAGTCCTTCCGTGTTCTCGCGTACCACCACAAACTCCACGTCTTCAGGCTTCTTGTCCTTGATCGGGCATAGGTGCTCGGAGTAGAGCTTGATGGGACGCAAGTTGATGTACATGTCGAGGCCGAAGCGGAGACCCAGGATCACCGAGCGCTCCACCAGCCCGGGCTCCACGTCCGGGTGACCGATCGCACCCAGCAGCACCGCATCCAGGGTGCGCCACTCGTCGATCACGCTCTCGGGCACCAGTTCCTTGGTCTTCAGGTAGTGCTCCCCGCTATAGGGGTAGTCCACCAACTCGTAGCTGAACCCGTCCAGCTCGGCGACGGCGGCCAGGACCTTCATACCCTCGCGCGCCACCTCGGGCCCGATGCCGTCACCAGGAATAGACCCGATCTTGTATGTCATGCGTTCTCCCGCCTGCTGTAGCCTCGATGGTCCTGAGAGAATCTTAAGGTAGCGCCGTCTCCGAGGTTATCAAGCGAGTCCGATCGGCGGCCCGCGCTCGGATAGCCACCACGGCCGCGGCACGCTACATTTCACGCCGATCACCACAATGCCCTGACCTCACCGGAAGCCCACTCCCAGCTCACGGAGGACAGCCATGTGCCGCCGGGAAGTATTGCTTGTCGCCCTGGGTCTGCTCGCCGCCGCGCTCACACCGCAGCTGGCCCGCGCCCAAGTGAACGATACGGAGTATGGTGAGCGGATTCGGCAATACACCACCGACCCGCGCTTCCTCAACGAGCTGGTCGACCACCTGCCCAGCTCGACGACGGTGCCGTCGCCGCTCGAGCACCTGGGCGAGGTCATCGGCGCCCCGAACATTCTCCACAACACCCAGGAGATCTACGGATATATGCGGGCGCTGGCTGCGGCGTCGCCGCGCGTCCAGCTCCGGCATATCGGGACGACCGAGGAGGGCCGTGATATGATCGAGGTCATCGTCGCTGATGAGGCGACGATCGGCGATCTTGAACGGTACCGAGGCTATCTCAATCGGTTGTCCGACCCGCGTGCGCTGTCCGAAGCTGAAGTGCATGAAATCATCGCTCAAGCGAAGCCAGTCTATTACGTGGGTGGCGGCCTGCACTCGGGGGAGACGGGCGCGCCCGAAATGTTGATGGAGCTGGCCTATCGACTCGCTGTGGAGGAGTCGCCCTTCATAAGTACGATCCGTGATAACGTGATCACGGTCATCGTGCCGGTGCTCGAGCCGGACGGCCGCGATCGGATGGTCGATTCCTACAACTACACGAAGGCACACGGCGGTGTCGGACCGGGGCTGCCTTACTGGGGCAAGTACGTCGCCCACGACAACAACCGGGACGGATACGGACTCGCCTTGGCACTGACCCGCAACATTCTCGGTGGCTACTTGCACTGGAAGCCGACGGTCATGCACGATCTGCATGAGTCGGCCAACTACCTCTATGTCTCGACCGGGACCGGGCCCTATAACTCCGAGCTCGACGCGCTGACGATCGATGAGTGGCATAATCTGGCTCACGAGGAAGTCACAGAACTGACCAAGCGCGGCATGCCCGGTGTGTGGACGCACGCCTTCTACACCGGTTGGGCGGCCAACTATCTCTTCTGGATCGCCAACACCCGGAACAGCATCGGCCGTTTCTACGAGACCCTGGGCAACCGGGGCGCAGACACGATGGAGCGCACGCTCCGACCTTCATCCACGGCGAGGCGCTGGTACCGGCCGAACCCACCGCTCGAAAAGGTGATGTGGTCGATACGCAACAACACCAACTACATGCAGAGCGGTGTGCTCGTCGCTCTCAAATATGTGGCCGACAACGGCGACGAGTTTCTGGAGAACTTCTACTTGCGTGGCGCACGGGCGATCGAGCGCGGTAAGACGGAGGCACCCTATGCGTGGGTGATACCCCACGACCAGCGTCGCCCGATTGCCACCGAGCATCTCATCGAACTGCTCATGACTCAGGGTCTCGAGATCCACGTCGCCGACCAGGAGTTGACCTGGTCCGTTGAGGGACCCGACGGCGAAATGGAAAAATCGGTGCCGCAGGGTTCCTATGTGGTCCGGCTCGATCAACCCTACCGGACCCTCGCCCTCGTGCTGCTCGGTGTGCAGCGCTTCCCGCGCGACGAGGACCCGCCGTACGACGACACCGGCTGGACCCTACCTTTCCTGCAGCAGGTGGATGCATACCGGGTCGATGACCCGGCCATCCTCTCAGCCAGAATGACGCTCGCCGCTGAGCCGTTGGGAATCGCCGGCGAGCTCGAGGGCAGGGGACGTGACTTCTATCTGGTCAACAACACCACCGACGACAACTTCGCCCTCTTCCGCTTCAGGCTGAGCGATGTAAGGATGTCAGCGGCGGAGTCGGACTTCCAGGCGGGTGACCGGAACTACGCAGCCGGAAGCTTCGTGATCCCTACGGAAGGCAACCCGGAGGACCTGCCCGATCGTCTGGACTCGGCGGCCCGAGATTTGGGCCTTGGTGTGCATGGTGTTCGCCGTGAGCCGGATGTGGCGACTCACGAGGTCGAAGTCCCGCGCATCGCGCTGGTCCACACTTGGGTGTCCACGCCGCAGGATGCCGGCTGGTGGACACTCGCCTTCGACCGGATCGGAATACCTTACTCCTATCTGTCAGAGCAGGAGCTAGCCACGCTCGATCCGGCGGCCTTCGATGTGATCATCATGCCGCGTGCCCGGGCGAACCCGCAAAGGCTGGTCGCGGGCACCACCGATGCTGGAGATCCGATTCCCTGGATGCGAAGCGAGGAGTATTCGAGCATCGGGATCATCGACGAGACAGACGACGTGCGCCGCGGCATGGGCTACGACGGGTTGAAGAACCTCAAGGCGTTCATCGATGCCGGTGGCGTCTTCATCACCGAGGGCACGACCGCGGCGTTCCCCATCGACATGGCGATCACCCGGCGCGTCAGCATCCGGCGGACTAGCGAACTGCTGGCCCGGGGCACGGTTCTCAAGGCGGTGGTGAAGGACGCGTCGAGCCCGATCGCCTACGGTTACCCGGACGAATTGGCCGTGTATTTCAGCCAGGCGCCCGTGTTCAGAGTCAGCGATGACCTCAGTAGCCCCTACATCCCCGATTGGCTCAAGGACGAGATATGGGAGAAGGAGGTCCCACGCGTCGTATTGAGTTTCGCCGAGAGTGACATCCTCATGAGCGGGATGCTCCGCGGCGAGCAGGAGATCGCCGGCACACCGGCGGTTATCGACGTGCCGGTCGGCGACGGGCACGTGGTGCTATTCGCCAACCGCCCGTTCTGGCGCTGGCAGACGCACGGCAGCCATGCCCTGGTGTTCAATACGATCCTCCATTGGAACGACCTGCGCGCCGGCTGGCCGGCCCGACCGAGGCAGGAAGAGGAGACCTCAGCTACGGAAGCGGAAGTGCAATGAACGAACACGAGATCCCGCACCCCGGTCGTCCCGGCCCCGCCGGGCCGCAATTGGGCCCTGAGTGGACCGCCGCCCACGACCTGGTCAATCTCTACCTCGGGATCGCCCTGCTCGCCGATAACGACCTCGACCCCGAGGAGCAACGCACCTTCATGCGAAAGTTCGGCCAGTGGATGCCGAACGTCGCGCTGGAAGGATTCGAGAAGGTGTGGGGTCAGGTGATGGCTTTACATCGATCGCTGGAATCGAGCGAGCGCCGCTATGGGCTCTACCTGCAGTCCACGATAAACGTCCTCCACTCCTTCGGCGGTAACAAGGACAAATTGCGCTCGATCATCCGTGACCTAGTGGACGTCGCCGGCGCCGACAAGAGGCTGCACGAGAACGAAGTCACCATGATCAAGGCGGCGGCGGTCACCTTCGGGCTCAGCGCCGACCTGCGGGTCAACGTCAAGACCGGGCGGGTCGAGCTGGTCCTCAAGGACGCGAACTGATGATGGAGGCTGGAGAGATGCGGCGCTTACGGATCGAAGTCCTGGTGACCAGCCTCGCCCTGTCTGCCGTAGCCTGCGGCGGCGAGCCGGCGGTCGAACCTGCAGACCTGCTGCTGGTGAACGGGCGCGTCTATACGTTTAGCTGGGACGATCCGGCGCCCGATGGGAGGCCGGCGGCGAATGCACCGTTCGATACTGCGGGCTGGCATCCCGACGCGGAGGCGGTCGCCGTCGGCGACGGCAGGATCATCTACGTCGGCGGCAACGACGGGGCGAGTGCCTACCGCGGAGCCGATACCGAGGTGCTCGACCTGGACGGCTCGACGGTCCTGCCCGGCCTGGTCGACTCGCACGTCCACATCGCGGGTTTGGGGGCCAACCTCGAGCGGGTCGATCTGATGGGTGTCACCTCGCCGGAGCAGGCGATCGAGCGGGTCGCCGCTGCGGCGGCGGAGATCCCGGCGGGAGAGTGGATCGTCGGCTGGGGCTGGGACGAAGGCGCCTGGGCGAACGACTATCCGGACAACCGGACCCTCAGCCAGCGGGTGCCCCATCACCCCGTTCTGCTCCGCGGGCTCCACGGGTTCGCGGTCTGGGGGAACCGGCGCGCCTTCGAGTTGGCCGGGATCACGGCGGAGAGCGAGGCACCCAGCGGCGGCGCCATCCTCAAGGACGCCGCGGGTAACCCAACCGGGGTCTTGGTCAACAACGCGACGCGCCTGCTCGAGGCCGCCCTGCCGCCGCTGACCCAGGAGCGTCTGCAGGGGCGCGTACTCGCAGGGCTGGAGGCGATGGCAGCCTCGGGTTACGTGGCGGTGCACGAGGCGGGTGCCGACGCCGCGCTGATGGAGGCGTTCGAGGAGCTCGAGGCCAGCGGACAGCTTCCCATGCGCGTCTACGCGATGCTGGAAGGTAGGGACGAGCCGCTGCTGCGTGAGTGGCTGGAGCGCGGCCCCGACCACGACACCGAGCGCATGCTGATCGCCCGTTCCGTCAAGGCGTTCTACGATGGGGCACTCGGCTCGCGGGGCGCGGAGATGCTCGAGGACTACTCGGACATGCCCGGTCATCGCGGCGTAGGCGGCGATCGCTACGGCTTCAACGAGGAACTCTTCGCCGAGATGATGGGTGCCGGCTTTCAGATCTGCATACACGCCATCGGCGACGCCGGGAACCGTGCCTCGCTCGATTTCATCGAGGCAGTGTACGAGACTCACCCGGAGGCGCGGGATTATCGTCACCGCATCGAGCACGCGCAGGTCGTTCATCCGGACGACTTCGCGCGTTTCGCGTCACTCGACCTCATCGCTTCGATGGAGCCGCCCCACGCGGTCGAAGACAAGACCTGGGCCGAGGATCGCGTCGGTCCCGAGCGCATCAAGGGTGCCTATGCCTGGCGCACCATGCGCCAGAACGGTGTACCCCTGACTTTCAATTCCGATCTGCCCGGCTCGGATCACGACATCTTCTATGGCCTGCACTCAGCGATCACGCGCCGCGATCGGGATCTGCAGCCGCAGGGCGGTTGGTATCCCGAAGAGACTGTCACCGCAGAGGAGACCCTACGCGCTTACACCGTATGGGCGGCTGCCAGCGCCTTCCTCGAAGACGAGACCGGTGTTCTGGAACCGGGCAGGTGGGCGGACGTCACGGTGATCGACATCGATCCGCTGGTCGTCGGGAGTACGAGGCCCGGTGACCTGCTGGGCGGCTCGGTCGAGATGACCATAGTGGACGGGCGAATCGTTTACTCAAGCGGCGGGGGGAACCATGGAAGGTGAATGGAGCTACGCCCACGACCTGGTCAACATGTACCTCGGGATCGCCTACCTGGCTGACCACCAACTCGACCCCGAGGAGGAGCGAACCTTCCTCGTCAAGTTCAAAGAATGGATGCCCCACCTATCCGTCGACCAGTTCGTCGCGATCTGGGGCGAGGTCAAGGAGCTTTACGATAAAATCGGCTCCGACGAAAACCGCTACGCCCTCTACCTGCAGTCAACGCTCAACGTCGCGCGCTTGCTCGAGGACAGTAGGGACCAACTCAGGTGTATCATACAGGACCTGGTTGACATTGCGGCCGCCGATGGCGTCCTGCACGACAGGGAGGCGACAATGATCAAGGCCTCGGCTATCGCTTACGGCCTGAACATCGAGCTGTCGGTCGATGAGGATGCGAAGCGGATACGCCTGACTTTCGGAGATTGAGGAACGGGCGCCGCGTACTTCTGGCGCCTCACGGCACCCGCCGCCTTCTGCTAGATCTTCTTCGTCTTCGGCTTCTTTTTCTTCTTATCGTCGCCTTTCTCCTCGTCATCACCTGCGTCTCCGACCTGCTCGAGTATCATCGCGAGGATCTGTTGTGGATCCAGTTCGCCGGGGTCTTCCCCTGTCTCCATCGTCTTGGCGATGCGAGGATTGCTAAGGTCGACGGCCGGGAGGTAGTTGTGGAGCATCCGCGAGAACTGCTCTTGCGTGACCTTGCCGTCCATGATCCAGTGGTCGGCGTAAACCACGATCTCGCCGTCGGACTCATCCCAGCCGAACTTCGCCAGCCGAAGCCTGTAGTTCAGTGCACCGAGGACCTGGAGCACCGCATTCAGGTGTTTATGGTTCGCCGTACAATACTGGTAGTTTATCGTGCGGAACTGCAAGAACTGCCCGTCCAGTTCGAGCAGGATCACAAACTGGTAGCGCCCCGATATACCCTTGGCCCCCAACATCAGCGCGTCCCGTGTCGGATCGCGGAAGTAGCGCATGTCTTCAGCTTCGACCAGCTTCTCCAGCTCAGCGAGCTTTAGAGCCATCTTCTTACCCTCTCTTATCAGGCTAGGTTGATGATCAGGGTGTCTCCCTGCAGCTCTCGCTCAGCCACTCCGGCAAAGCGGCGGGCCTCCTCTTGATCTATTGTGTCCAGGACTTCCAGATAGATCTTGCTGACACCCTTCAGCTCGCCCTGCGCGTCGGCCACGCTGAGCTGTTCCTCGATGCGGTTGCGCAAGATCGTTGTCAGGTGCCGGACGCCGAAGCGTGGCTGCCACTGCGAGCTGAGGTAGCCGACGATATCAGTGTCCCAGGCCAGCGCGTAGGCCATCTCGGCCGCGGTCTGCTGCAGTCTGGTCAGCTGCAGTTCGATGATTTTCTCCACCGAATCGACCTCCAGGCCCTGGAAGTTGAACCAGTGGCTTATGCGGCCGAGAAATTCTTCGCCCAGGCCCAGCGCCCGCAGCTCGCCTTTCAGCGCTTCCGTGTCGACCCGCGGGGACGTTGCCGCCGGCTCGCCCGAGCGGTCGAAACCGACCTGGTGGCGATCGTAGACGCAGCCGGCGTTCGTCGTGAAAATGATGAAGGCGCGGCGGAAATCGAGGAAATTGCCGTCGTTATCCTCGACATTGCCGTTGTCTATGATTTGCAGCAGCACCTTACCCACACCGGGATGCGCCTTCTCGATCTCGTCGAAAAGCACGATCGATTCGGGTCTGTCTCGCACCTTCGACAGTAGGCCGCCCTTACCGCGTACGTAGCCGATGTACCCGGGCGCTACACCGAGCAAGATGTTCAGGGCCGGCCCCGGATCGTGCACCCCCTGCAATGTGTTGCAGTCGACTCGAACCAGCGACTCTCTGCCGCCGCCGAGGATCTTGCTGAGCAGCACCGCCGTTTCGGTCTTTCCCACCCCGGTTGGGCCCGCGAAGAAGAACACACCACGCGGCCGCGATTTCTTGACCCAGGCACCCAACCCGGCTACAAATGCCCGCGCGATCTGGCGAAGGGTTTCGTCCTGGCCGACGATCTTGGCGCGCAGCTTCTCGAACAGCTCCGCCTCGTCGATTCTCTCGGACCGCACGATGCTGTGGCCGATGATGTCTTCCAGCGCAGTCCAGAGCGCTTCTTCACCGACCTCCTCTAGCGGCGGCTCCGCCGTCACACAGTAGGCGCACGCCTCGTCGAGAAGCTGGATCGACTTGTCCGGCTGGAAGCGGCCGGGGATATACTCCTCCGTCAGTTCGACCGTCCGTTCGAGGACCGCATCAGGTATTCGCAGCGGGCTGTAGTACTCGAGCATCGGGGGACGACGGGCATGCAGGATGCCCACCGTCGCTTCCGCCGATGGCGGCTCGATCTTGATCATGCTGAAGCGCCGAGCCAGAGCCGTGTCACGCTCGATGAAGAAGCGGTACTCCGACGTTGTGGTGCATCCGATGCAGGCGAAATCGCCGCGCGCCAACGCCGCCTTGAAAGTCTCGTTCGCCTCTGTGAACGGACTCCGCTCGTGCATGCTGCTCTGAAGCAGTGAGTGGATCTCGTCCACGAACAACACGACCTTTGGATGCTCCTGCAAGATACCCAGCAGCTTCTTGATTCTCTTGTCGTACTCGCCGACCACACCGGCTCCCGCCCGCAGGAACGCCGGCGACAACTCGAACACGTCCAGGTCTCTGAGCCTTGCCGGGATCGACTCGTCGCCCCGCACGAGTCGCCGCGAGAACTCATAAACCAGAGCGGACTTGCCCGTACCGGCATGCCCGATCACCATAGCATTCCGGCGTCGCATCTTGCTCAGCGTTCGGATCAACGATCGCAGAGGCTTCTCCATCTCCACCATACCGCGCGACGGAAGCTCGGTCGCCGTCAGCATACGCCCGTACGAGCTCAGATCTCGGATCGCCGCTTCGCGCTCCGGCGAGCCCCGCCAGCCGGAGTCGGAGATACGTGCGCCGCCGAGGGCGACCATCATCGCCTCGATGTCCGTCTCGCTCATCCCCTTCGACATCAAGAACTCATGGCCGGTGTCGCTCTCGATCAGCGCCGTGAAGAACTCCTCTACCGTTACGGTGTCCGGGTCTTGCAGCAAGTCGTCCAGAATCGGCTGCAAGGGCTCGGCTACATCGACCTCCTTCGGCGTCCGCTTGCGGTTCTCCTCCGGCGTCTCGAGATACGATCCCAGCTGCGGAAACCGCTCCTTCATCCCCGTGCTGTGGTACAGCGCCGCCAGCAACGTCCCCAGCTCCAGCTCGCCACCTTTGGGGGTAGCCCGCTTCGCTAGGTCGACCGCCGCCTGCGACTCCGCATCGAAGTTCATTCCCACCTCCCCTGCTGCTGAAGACTCAGAGTGAAGCCGTCGGCCACGAGCTCGGCCTTCGGCGTGTTGACTGGGGCTTCCTTCGTCGCCTGTGGCTTCTCGATGGGGTTGAGGAAGACCGGCCAGCTCGCCAGACCGGCCGCCAACGCGGAATAGTTATCTTTCTCATACTGCCGATTCCTGATCTCCGCTTCCTCGTATGCGTAGGAATAACCGTGTGAATCTCTTTCCCGCTTCATACAGGACCTCCTGTCGCTTGGGCGGGCGGGACAGCGAGGAGCAGCTGCTGGGTTGGGGTTCCTACAATAGTAGGAAAGCGCGCAGCAAAAAAGGACTCGCCCGCCGGTATGTCCGCGCCTAGTTGTGACCCTTCTCCCCGGACGTGGGAAAGGCGCTGAGGTGAACTAGGCCGCACGTATCCACTAGCTCGCCGCCCATCACCCTCCCCGAGAGTACCCGGTACTCACCCCGTCCCACAGTGGGCGCTCTGGTCCGGGTCGCCCGCTGCGCCAGCTCCAGAAAACCTCGCCCGGTGTCTTGCGTGACTCGGACTTTCCGGGTTAGGCCGGCCGTCAGAGCGTCCATCACGTAACCCCTCAGAAGTTGCTTGTGCAGCCGGGCGTAGAGGCGATGGCCGCCGATCATGTCGAGGCCCAGCAGTCTATCCCCTACAAAAGCCAGGAGGCCGACCTGATCGTCCACCCACGGGAAGCGCTTCGCCCACTGTTCCATGTCGCGGGACCTGAGCTCGTACAGATGGTCGAGCGCCCCGGTGGACGAGCGACCCCCCAACGCGTCGAGGCAATCCGTGATCTCGCGCCAAACGGCTCCCTGGGCCTGAGCCAGGACCCCCGGGTCGGCGACCATCATCGCCTCGGTGCAGGCCGACTCAGCCTTCCGCGCCTGGCGACGCACCCTTGACGGCGAGTGTTGGCGCGTGTGGGCGAATCGCCCGCTGGTGAAGCGCCAGCGGCCCTGCTCCGTGCAGGAGACAGGGATCCGGGTCGTCGCCTGTGCCGGCAGGACCAGCGTGCGGCTGACCGTGCGATTTTGTCTCGCTCCCACCAGCTGCTCTCCGTCCAGGACGAGGACGTCCTCGTCCCCGGTGTTCTCGACCGTTACCTCGGGCACGCTGCCCGTACCGATTTCGGCCACCTGCACGGTCCCCGCTTCCAGGGCATCCGCCAGTAGCCGATAGGGCAGGCTCCGCGGTCGCCGGTCGATCACAGGGAAGAGGGTAAGCCAGCGGTGTTGCTGAACCGGGCCGAGGGCTATCTGCTGCCATTGGGGATCGGGCATCGCGGCCCAATCCCAGCTATCCGTGTCGGTCGTCTTGTCGGTCATGTCGTTCACCTGCGGTGCGGATTGACGGTGTCAAGTTGACATCGTCAAGATAGACCGCTATATTGACGCTGTCAACCCCGGGGAGGGAGGTGGATCTGGGCAGCCAACAAGAGGGGGCACCCGGCCTGAGGGCCCGGTTCATCGACGCCGCCCACTCGATCCTGCGCGAGGAGGACCCGTCCTACAAGCTCGAGCTGCGCAAGATCGCCCAGCGGGCCGAGGTGAGCCGTACGGCGCCCTATCTGGTCTTCGGTAAGGAGCGGGAGGGTGGGGGACTGGTGGCCTTGCAGGCTGCGGTGGCCGCCGATGGCTTCCGTAAGCTGGCCGGGGCGCTGCGGAAGGCAGGGGAGAAAGCGGCCGACCCCGAGGCGGGGCTCCGCCAGATCGCGGCGGCCTACCTACGCTTCGCGGCGGCGAACCCGCGTCTCTACCGTCTCATGTTCGACGCCGAACTGGCGGGCAAGCTGGATCTTGAGGGTCTGGGGGAGGAGCGGCTGGAGGCGCAGCGGGTGATCGAGACGGCGGTCAGGCGCTGCCAGGCCGCCGGGGTCGTGAAGGCCGGCGCGGCGGTGGGCATCGCGCTCGGTGCCTGGGCGACCATGCACGGTTTCGCCAGCCTGATGCTGGACGACCGACTCGCGCAGCGTTCGGCGGCGGCGGAGCCCGAGGATGTGGCGCGGACGGCGGCCGATCAGCTGCTCGATGGGCTGCGGCCGCCCTAGCCGGTCTTGGGCGTCCCTCTGTGGGCACCAAGACGCTGTGCCCCTTGGGCGACCCTGAACTGTACACCGTTGCGCCGTTGTGGCCGATGGGACATTCTGAGCCTGGGAAAAAGCCCTCAAAGGTGGTTGCGATAGGCCCTAGGCGTGGGACCCAATTCAGATGCCTGTACACACGCGGTTCGTCTGTCTGCGAGACCCGCCGGCTGCTGCAGCGGCTGGCGGGATCTGGGGGCGAACGTGGTGAACCGGCCGAAGCCAACCGCCTTCGTGATCATGCCATTCGCGAGCGAGTTCGACGCCGGCTTGCGCGACGTCATCCAGCCGGCGATCGAAAGGGCCGGACTGCGCTATCACCGCGCCGACCTGGATCCACAGGGCTATATCCACGATCAGATGTTCGAGGGGATCTTCGACTCGTCGGTGGCAGTTGCGGACCTTTCGGGGATCAACCCGAACGTCTTCTACGAGCTCGGTGTCTCGCACTGTGCCGGCCGAAAGACGGTAATGCTGGCACGGGAGGATTTCATCGATCTCGTGCCCTTCGACATCAAGCCATACAGGGTGCTCGTCTATCCCAGGCCCCCGGCCGAGTCCGACGGTGAGCAGGCTGAAGCCGCCTATCTCGCGGCCGTGGAGAAGGCGGTGAAGGAGCTCGTGGCGGAGCTACGGCGGGTCGCGCAGCTCGACTGGGACGGTATTGCCAACCCGGTGCAAGACTTCCTGGCGTTGCGATCCCCGCTGACCTGCGCCGAGAGCCGCTATCTCGAAGACTTCAGCGGTCGCTGGGAAGAGGAACTTCCACACTACGTGCAACACGAACTGACCTACGTCTCGCTGGTAGGCTCCCATTTCGCCGGCATGCTCAGCGCCTACGCCGATTCCGGCCGCCGGCAGACGCCGCTGACCGTGAAGTTTCTGCTGCTCGACCCGGAAGACCGCGAGGGGTGGAGTTTCGTCTACCGTCTCAGAGAAGGACGCCCGGTTACGAAAGGTGACGTTGAGAAGCTCATCGCTCAGGACCGAGTGCTGCAGGAGCGGACCGAAGAAGTGGTCGGACGTCTGGAGCGGGCCGCTAACGTCACGGGTGAGGTCGGTTACTACCGGGGCGTGCCGCTCTTCTGGGCGTACTGGATGGACCACAGCCGTATCATAGCTGGCCATCTCGCCGCCGGCCGGCTGAGCGCTCGCAACCTACCGGTTTCGGTGATAGTGAAGGACGATCCGCGCACCTTCGTTCTCTACACGTACTACGAATCGGCCATCGATGCGTTGGCGGAGCGCTGAACCTATGGCTGCCGAGTTTCGCCGCGTCTTCTCCCGACGACACGTTGTCCTTCCCGTGGTCCATGTCGAGAGCGAACAGCAGGCGCGGCGCAACACCGATCTCGCGCGCCAGGCGGGCGCCGACGGCGTCTTCCTGATCAACCATTTTTCCGACTGCGAGGATCTGCTGGCGATCCACCGCAAGGTCTGCGAGGACCATCCCGATTGGTGGGTCGGCGTCAACTGTCTGGACCTCGATCCCCCGCAAGTCTTCAAGGCAGTGACCGACCGGGTGGCCGGCATCTGGGTGGACAACGCCGGGATCGACGAGCGTGAAGCCGAGCAGCCGCTGGCGGAAGAGGCGGCCGCTGCCTGTGAGCGCAGCAGCTGGGAAGGCCTCTACTTCGGCGGCGTGGCGTTCAAATACCAGCGCCCGGTCGAGGATCTGACGCGCGCCGCGCGGCTCGCCGTGCGCTTCATGGACGTGGTGACTACCAGCGGACCGGGGACCGGCATTGCGGCTGCGTGTGAGAAGATCGCGGCGATGAAGGAGGCGGTGGGCGATTTCCCGCTGGCCATCGCCAGCGGCATCACACCGGACAACGTCGCTGACTATCTCGATGTCGCAGATTGCTTCCTTGTGGCAACGGGGATCAGCCGAAGCTTCACCGAATTGGATCCGGACAAGGTCCGCGAGTTGATCGAGCGGGTGAACGCCTAGGCGGGAGGCTGAGGACGCTAGGGGCAGACAGCGGGACAGTGGCTAGTGAGGCCGATCATGCACGCATGGTTTCGTCGGGCCAGGACATGTGAGGAACCACCCAGGGAGACTCGGCTGATGGCAGACCCAGGTCGCGAGCAAGTCCGTCAGTGGCTCGCAGGGCAGGTCAAAGAGTACAGGAAGAAGAAATACCCGCGCTACAAGCGCTGTGCGGAGGTGCTGGCAGAGGTGCTCCAGCTGGCAGGTAGGGAATTGGCGCCACTGGCGATTGTGCAGACCCGGGAGAAGTCGGTCGCCAGCTTCGCCGAGAAAGCCCTCCGCAAGATGCATAAGTACTCCGACCCCGTTAACCAGCTGACGGACCTGTGCGGCGGTCGGGTGATCGCGCGTACCCGCTCAGAGGTCGATGCCTACTGCGAGTACATCAAGAGCCATTTCGAGATCGACTGGGACAACAGCCTCGACACCAGTCAGCGCCTCAAGCCCTCGGAGTTCGGCTATCGTTCTATCCACTACATCATCAAGTTCCGGGACGACGTGGACTACGGGACCAAGATCCCCAAGGAAGTGTTCTGTCTGAAAGCCGAGGTCCAGGTTCGGACTCTCGTGGAGCACGCCTACGCCGACTTCGGGCACGACCTCACTTACAAGGGCGCCTTCCCTCTCCCCACCGCCTGGCAACGTGAGCTGGCGAGCGTGGCCGCGGCCCTGGAAGAGGTCGATCAGACATTCTCGCGTATCGAGGACAGGTTGCGCGAATACACCACCAGCTACGGAAAGTACTTCTCCGAGGAAGAGCGACAGCGTGAGATCGACAGACTCGAGATTATCCTCGAGCATGTCCCCGACGACGCAGGACTGGCAGCTCAGCTCGGCAAGCTGGCCATGTTCCAGGAGGATTGGGACAAAGCCGAAGAGGCCCTCGAGCCGTTCGTAGACCCGAAGGAGCCGGAAAAGGCGCCGCAGCCGATTCTCCGTGACCTGGGCGTGACCTATTGCAAGAAGTACCCGCCCGGGACAAAGAAACACGCGTTGGGGCAGCGTTACCTGGAGATCGCCAGTGCGCCCGAGCACGCCGATGTGGATGCCATTTGCTCGCTGGCGGGGACCTGGAAGGGGATCGATGAGAAGAAGGCGCACCACTACTATCGTCGGGCCTTCCAGACGGACCCGTGCGACGCCTACGCGCTGGAGAACTACCTGGAGTACGAGCTCGAGCACGGCTCGCCCGTACTGGAGACCGCCCGGCCGCTGATTCAGAAAGCCGCCGAACGATGCGAGGCCCACATCGCCGCGGGCATCAACCTGCCCTGGGCTCTTTACAGCCTCGGTAAGCTACGGCTGCTCCTCGGCGAGCCCTTCCAGAGCCTGGACGCATACGCGAAAGCCATTCAGCTGAGCCCGGCAGAGTGGATGATCAAGACGGCGCTGCGCTCGCTGAACCGGATCGGCGCGGCGGGTCGCGAACCGGACGGCTTCGAGTGGATTCGCCGGCTGCTCACTCTCGGGCTGGCTGTTCACTTCGACTCGACGGATGCGATGGAGGATCTCAGCCAACTCGCGACTGCCGACGGCCCGTCGTTCCGGCTGCCGGTGCGGATCGTGGCGGGCGGCACGGACCCCAGAGTGCAGGCGCAAATCGGCGAGTACTCCGGCCTTCTGATGGAGGGGCTCGCCGGTTTCGACGGGACGATCATATCGGGTGCGACCACCGAAGGCATATGCGGCCTGGTGGGAGACGCGGCGCAGCGATATGGCGATCGCATCCACACCGTCGGCTACATCCCGGGCGCGGGGTTCGGGGAAGGGACCGACGCGACGATCGACAAGGACCCCGAACGCTACAGAGAGCTCCGCTACACCGATGGCCGGGGCTTCACGCCTCTCGAGTCGCTCCAGAATTGGATCGACCTGGTAGTCTCGGGGGTCCCCGTGGGCGAGGTCCGCGTCGTCGGGATCAACGGTGGCAGGATAGCCGGCGCCGAGTATCGTATCGCCCTGGCCCTCGGTGCCGTCGTGGGCGTCATCTCGGAGAGCGGCCGCGAGGCGGGGAGAATTCTGACCGACGAACAATGGTCATCGGTCGAGCGGCTCATCGCTCTGCCTCGTGATGCGCAAACCGTTAGGGCCTTCTTCGGCTCGAAAACGTTCAAGATGGAGAAGCGTGATTGCGAGACCCTCGCTCAGGCCATACACGAGAAGTTCTTGGCCAGCAAGGCGGAAAGCCAAAGGCCGACCGGTCGAGCCATTATGCCCTGGGAGGAGCTCGATGAGGACTTCAAGGAATCGAACCGCGCCCAAGCCCGGCACATAGAGGAAAAACTGCGCGAGATCGGCTGCGCCGTGGTCAGTGCCGAGGAGGCTGCCGAACCCGTGACCTTCACGCCGGATGAAGTGGAGCTTCTGGCCGAGATGGAACACGGCCGCTACAACGCGGAACGGCTGCTCGAGGGGTGGAGGTGGAGTGAGGTCAAGGATGATGATCGCAAAACCAGCCCTTATCTGGTCTCGTGGGCCGAGCTGCCCGACGACATACGCGAGTACGATCGCCAGACCGTCCGCGAGATCCCCGAGTTTCTCGCCAGGATCGGGTTGGCGGTAAAGAAAAGAAAGTAATCCGAAAGGAACTTCCATGGCCACAGATCCCTCGATCTCACAACCCGTGCCCGTCGTAAGGCTGATCATCCCGAACGGGGAAGGGAAGGTCCTCATCCTAAGACGCGCGCGAACCGCCTACGGGGAAGGTGCATGGTGCTTGCCGGGCGGCAAAGTCGACTACGGCGAACTGGTGAAGCAGGCCGTGGCCAAGGAATTGCAGGAAGAGACCGCGCTGGAATGCGAGAGCGCTCGGTTCCTGTTCTACCAGGACAGCCTACCCCCGGAACCCGGGAGCATGCACTGCATCAACTTCTACTTCGAGTGCTCGGTTTCTGGCGACCTGACGATGAATCCGGAGTCGAGTGACTGGGCTTGGATCGGGCCGGCTGACTTCGACAACTACGAGATCACTTTTCGTAACGATGAAGCCCTGCTGGCCTACTGGAGGGGTGAAGAGTCCGGCGAAGCTCTCTCCTAGCCTTCGAGCTGGGCGAGGACGCGATCGATCGCGGCGTTCAGGTCATCTACCCTCCGAGGTATTCCCCTTGACTGCCCCGCTCGTATGAACATGAAGAAGACGCTATTCCGACTGCTGACGACTCTT
>JASFTI010000027.1:0-17838 GCA_050053635.1 Gemmatimonadales bacterium | reverse complement strand
ACTCAAGCTCAAGCGGGCGTGCCATTGATCTCGCCGGCGGCGTCGTCATGCGCCGTGAATTCGATCGCTTCATCATCGAGCGGCTTGCGGCCAAAGAGAAGGCGCTCGATCGAGAGTTGGTGGTCGGCGAACCAGGATCCTCGGCCGGCGAGGTGGCGATCGGGGGTGTGCGATGGGAAGTCTGCTGGCGGCTCAGCGCGCCGGACGACGAGGCGGCTGAGGATGCTCACGTCGCCCGCTTCGATCTGGCAGAGCTTGACTTCCCGCTCACGGTACGGGGGCGGCGTCCGGGCGACCGGGTACGGCTGGCGGTCGGCAACCGGAAGCTGAAGCGAGTCTTCATCGATCGGAGGGTCGGACGCTGCCAGCGAAGTGCATACCCGGTATTGCTTGATCAAGCGGGTGTGCTTTGGGTCGTCGATCTCGTACGCAGCGCCCGGGCACCGGCACGGGAGGGGCGCCAGGTGTTCTCAGTCTGGTTCAGGCGGGTGGGATGAGCGAGGTCGCGATGCGCTACCCAGGGCTGACGCGAATCGTGTTCTCGGAAGCGGAGATCACAGCGCGGGTCGCCGATCTGGGCCGCGAGATCGATGCGTTCTATCCGCTCGATGAGGAACTGCTGATGATCGGTCTGCTGAAGGGCGCATTCGTGTTCCTGAGCGACCTGGCCCGCACGTTGAGCCGTCCCTCTCTGACCGTCGATTTCCTGGTGGCCGCCCTGTATGGCGAGGGGACGGATCCCAGCCGGCATGTTAGACTATTATATGATATGGAAACGCCGATCGAGGGTCGGCACGTACTGCTGGTAGAGGATATCGTAGACAGCGGCAAGACGCTGAACCGGATCGGCGACGAATTGAGCCGAAGGGCGCCTCGCTCGTTGGAGATCTGTACTTTCCTCCACAAGCGTCTCGCCAGCGACTTGCGGTATGAGCCCCGCTGGGTCGGGTTCGACGCGCCGCCCGATTGGCTCGTGGGTTATGGATTGGACCTTGGGGAGCGGTACCGTCACCTGCCGTTCATTGCGGCCATCGCTCCCGGGGCTGAGAGAGGTCTCTAGATATGTCGGATATGGAACCGAACCGCGGTGAACCGGGGTCCCGTTGGGCCCGGATGTCCAGGAGCCTGGCCTTCTGGGCGCTGATCATCATAGTCCCGATGATTATCGTCCAGATAGTGAGCTCGGGCCGCCGCGATATGCAGAAGCTCGAATACACCGACTTCGTGCGCGAGCTGGAGGCGGGCAACGTCCTCAAGGTCACGGTCATCGATGGCAAGGAGATCGAGGGCGAGCTGAGGACCCCCGTCGTCGGCGCGTCGTCCGAGGCGGGGAGAGAATTCTGGACGAAGCTCCCCGTCTGGCACAGCGAAGACTTGCTGAAGCGACTTGAGGCGTCCGACGTGACCATCGATGCCGAGGAAGCGAAGCTCAATTGGTGGAGCGTGCTCATAGGCGCACTGCCCTGGATCTTCCTCATCGGCCTGATGCTGTTCTGGCTGCGTCAGATGCAGGCGAGCGGTGCCCGTGCGTTCTCGTTCGGCAAGTCGAAGGCGAAGCTGCTGAGCGGCGACACCCCTAAGCTCACCTTTGCCGACGTGGCGGGTTGTGAGGAGGCGAAGGAGGAGCTCCAGGAGACTATCGGGTTCCTCAAAGACCCATCGAAGTTCACTCGCTTGGGCGGCCGGCTGCCGAAGGGTGCTTTGTTGGTCGGGCCACCGGGTACGGGCAAGACGTTGCTCGCCAAGGCGGTGGCCGGTGAGGCGTCGCGGCCCTTCTTCAGCATGTCGGGCTCCGATTTCGTCGAGATGTTCGTCGGCGTGGGTGCGTCCCGGGTACGTGACCTGTTCGAGCAGGGTAAGGCACACGCACCGTGCATCATCTTCATCGATGAGCTCGATGCCGTCGGCCGGCACCGTGGCGCCGGACTCGGTGGCGGCCACGATGAACGCGAGCAGACGTTGAATCAACTGCTCGTCGAGATGGATGGGTTCGAATCCAACGAGGGCGTGATTCTCATCGCGGCCACGAACCGTCCCGACGTGCTCGACCCGGCTCTGCTGAGACCGGGTCGCTTCGACCGCCAGATTGTGGTGGACGCTCCCGACGTCAAAGGGCGCGAGGGGATCCTCAGGGTACACACGCGCAAGATCCCGCTGGCCGACGACGTCGATCTGGCCAAGCTGGCCAAGGCGACGCCCGGGATGAGCGGCGCCGACCTCGCGAACATGGTGAACGAGGGTGCCTTGCTGGCGGCGCGCCGCGAGAAGGACCGCGTCGATATGCGCGACCTGGAAGAAGCCAAGGATCGGGTGCTGCTGGGCGCCGAGCGCCGCAGCATGGTGATCAGCGAGGAGGAGCGCCGGCTGACCGCCTATCACGAGGCGGGCCACGCCGTTGCCGCGAACTATACGCCCGATTGTGACCCGCTGCACAAGGTGACCATCGTGCCCCGTGGCCGGGCGCTCGGCCTGACTTTCTCGATGCCCGAGGACGACAGGCACAATTACTCGAAGCAGTACCTAATGGCCCAGCTGGTCTACGCCTACGGTGGCCGCGTGGCGGAGGAGCTGGTATTCGGACCCGAGAAGATCACGACCGGTGCTGGCAACGACATCGAGCGTGCGACCGCTCTCGCCAGGCGCATGATCGCCGAATGGGGGATGTCGCAAGCCATCGGTCCCATGAACATCGGAGATCGCGGCGACGAGATATTCCTCGGTCGCGAGATCGTCGAGCGACGCGATGTGAGCGAGCGGACGGCTCAACTGGTCGATGAGGAAGTCCGGAAGCTGCTGGACGCCGCCTACCAGGACGCCAGCCGGGTGATGAAAGAGAACCTCGACAAACTGCACGTTCTGGCCAACGCCTTGCTCGAGCGCGAGACGCTGGATTCGGATGAGATCCGAGCCGTCTTCCAGGGGAAAGAATTGCCACCGCTCCGCGAGGAGGGGCGACCGAAAATAGATGGCCGGCCGGAGGCGTCGGCCGACGCCGCAGGCGCGAGCGACGGCACCGGTCACGATTCCGCGCCCGGGAAGCTCGAGCCCGCCGCCTCGCTCGAGTCCACGCGAGGGGAGACGACGAAGCGCAAGTCATAGCGATGAGCGGAGCGCGGATGGCGGATCGTGAGCTCGCCGGCAGTTGGCGCACAGCGCGCCGGGTCTTCGACCTCGAGAAGCCATTGCTCATGGGTGTGCTGAACGTCACGCCGGATTCGTTCTCCGATGGGGGGCGCTTCTTCGGCCACGACGAGGCATTGAAGCGGCTGGAGGAGCTACGGGCTGAAGGAGCGGACATCGTAGATATCGGCGGCGAGTCGACCCGGCCGGGCGCGAGCCCGGTGAGCGAGGAGGAAGAGCTGCGCCGCGTGCTGCCTGCCATCGAGGCGGCGGTCGGACGGCTTGAGCTACCCGTCTCCATCGATACGACCAAGGTGGGCGTGGCCCGATCCGCGCTCGATGCCGGTGCGGAGGTCATCAACGATATCTCCGGCCTCCGCTTCGATGGCGAGTTGGCGGAGCTGGCAGCCGCGTCGGGTGCCGGTCTCGTGCTGATGCACAGCCGCGGCGAGCCGCGGACGATGCAGCGGGACGTTCACTACGACGATCTCATGGGTGAGATCGTGAAAGAGTTGGGCGAATCGATAAAACGGGCCCTGGCCGCGGGTTGCCGGACCGAACAGCTAGTGGTCGACCCGGGTATCGGGTTTGGAAAGACGGCCGAGCACAACCTGGCGATCATCAATGAGCTCGGCCGTGTGGTAGAGCTCCGATACCCCGTCTTGATCGGACCGTCCCGTAAGTCGTTCATCGGCAAGACGTTGGGATTGGAGGTCGGGGAACGGCTCGAGGCGACCATAGCGGCCTGCGTGGTCGCGTTGCTCCGCGGCGCGCGGCTGTTTCGTGTCCACGATGTCATCGAGGCACGGCGCGCCCTGGACATGGCGGAGGCGATTGTGAGAGGTTCGAGCGGTGCAGGGCCTGATTGAGCGTATCAGCTTCATGCAACCAGGCTTCTGGGACCTGGTGCAGATCGTGGTGGTGGCCTACCTATTCTACCGCCTGCTGTTGCTCTGGGCCGGCACCCGGGCCATCCAGATGCTGCTCGGCCTCATCGTGCTCTTCGCGGTCTATGCGCTGGCCGAGATCCTGCAACTCGAGCTGATCCGCTACCTGTTGCAGGCCGTGTTCATCTACGGTCCGCTCGCCGCCATCGTCATCTTCCAGCCCGAGCTGCGAAGTGCGCTGACCCGCCTCGGCCAGAGCCGCTTCTGGCGCTATTTCTCCCGGCCGCAGGCCAGCTCGGAGATCATTCAGGTCGTCGTCCAGGCAGCCGAAGTCCTCTCGAGAAAGCGGATCGGTGCGATCGTCGCGGTGGAGCGCGAGGTGGGGCTGGAGGAATACGCGCGCCGCGGCTCGCCCGTCCATGCACCGGTCAGCGCCGAACTGCTCGAGGCCGTCTTCACCCGCTACGGGCCGCTCCACGACGGCGCCGTTATCATCCGCGGCGAATCGATCCTGGCCGCCCGCTGCATTCTGCCGCTTACCCAGTTCCCCGTGACCGACCGGAGCTTGGGAACCCGACACCGCGCCGCGATCGGTTTGTCGGAGGAGACCGACGCCGTAGTGATCGTCGTCTCGGAGGAAACCGGCGCTATCTCACTGGCCCAGCGTGGGCGTCTGGAAAGGGGCGTGACCGGCGAGCGGCTGCGGGAGGCGCTGGGGGCGAAGCCGGCGGGTCGCGCGCAGCTCGCCGCCTCCCAGCCGAGCGCAGCGCAGGTGGGCAAGGCCAAGGCCGGCGAGCTGACTCTCGTTGACAGAAGCTCGCCGGGATCGTAGTCTTCCTCGGACAACCACCACAGCCGAACTCCAGAACCGGCAAAAGCGAGGGTCGCCTTGCAGACCGAAGCCCAATATGCTCTGCTAGAGCTGTTTAGGGATGGCGGCTTTATGATGTATTTCCTGGTGCTGGCCTCGCTGCTGGCGCTGGGCGTCATCATTGCCAAAGCCTATATCCTCTTTGTCGCGCACCGAGACAGCGGGCGACTGCTGGAACAGATCGGCGCCGCCGCGAAGGGGGTGGAAGGGACGATCGAACTGGCCGACGAGACCCAGGGCCCCGTCGCTGCCATCCTCTCTTCCGGACTGCGTCGCGTCCGCGAGACCGGCCATAGCGACGCGGATATCGAAAAGGCTGTCGCCACGACGGGCTCGATCGAGCTCGGCTTCCTGGAGCGCGGCCTGATCGTGCTGGCTACGGTGGCCAACGTAGCCCCGATGATGGGGTTTCTGGGGACGGTCGTCGGGATGATCGCGGCCTTCGGCGCCGTCGCCGAGGCGGGTCAGATCGAGGCCTCCCTGGTCGCCGGCGGAATCAAGGTGGCTCTGATCACCACAGCCACCGGTCTGACGATCGCGATCCCGGTCAACATAGCCTACAATTTCTTCGTGTCCCGGATCGACCGCCTGATCATCGACATGGAACGTGGGGCGGAGGCGGTGCTCGATATGTCGGCGCCCCCCACCGCTCGCCAAACGAGCTAGAGGTTCGCGGCATGGCTCTGCTCCAGAGAAAAAGCAAAGTAAGCGACGAGATCCCCACCGCCTCTATGGCCGATATCGCCTTCCTGCTCCTCATCTTCTTCCTCACTACCACAGTGTTCGAGGAGGAGAAGGGGCTGCCCATCGTGCTGCCGGAAGCATCGGCGATCGAGCAGGCGGTATCGCAGAGTAATATCATACACTTCCTGGTGCAGGATGACGGTGCGGTTGTGATCCGGCGCGGTGAAAGCCAGGCCGAGCAGACCGTCTCCTACAGCGAGATCGAGGGGATCATGCGGCAAGAGATCGCCAACAACCCCCGTATCATCGCCGCTGTGAAGACCGACCCCAACGCGCCGTACCGGCATATGATCAATGTCCTCGACGAGCTGCAAAAGGCGAACGCGGAACGCATATCACTGCAGCTCTGGGAGAGGTGACGATGGCTAAGAAGAGCGGCGGATTCGAGAGGAAGTCCAAGGCGGCGAGCGAGATCCCCACCGCCTCGATGGCCGATATCGCCTTCCTGCTCCTCATCTTCTTCATGGTGTCGACTACGTTCAGGCGCGAGCAGCCACGTCACCTGGCGTTCCCCAGAGCCGAGAAGACCCAGAAGATGGATGAGAAGCGGAAGAACATCCTGCACGTCTGGATCGAACCCAACGGTGATGTGTATATTAATGATGCCAGGGTCCCGATGGAGCAGGTGGGGGAAACGGTGCTACCACTGTACCGAGCGAGCGATCGGGCGTTGCTGGTCTCGATCCGCGGCGACAGAGATGTGCCGTACCGCTTCATCAATTCGGTGACCGAGGAACTGCGGTCGGCCAATGCGGTGCGTGTGTTCTTCCATACGGACCTCGAGAGTCGATTGACGCGGGCAAGGAGGTAGTTGGTAATGTCAAAGGAGACAGGGGCCCCCGATAGACACGTCTATAGCCAGACGGCGAACGACCGGTTCAAGAAGTCGTCGAACCAGTGGTTCTTCGGCAGCATCGTCTTGGCCACGGTCCTCCACTTCGGGCTCTTCCAGTTCTTCCCCGAACTGACGGCGTCGGACGTGAGCTTCGGGGTCAACGAATTCGAGGCGATCGAACTGCCGCCCGAAGTCGATATCCCGCCGCCGCCCGAGCAGATCGCGCGGCCTGCGGTCCCGGTGGTCGCCGCCACCGAGCTCGAAGAAGACATCACGATCGCGCCTACGACTTTCGAGGAGAACCCGGTCGAGCACCTGCCGCCGCCGCCCAGCGATGCGAGTCGCATCGGTGACCGGCCGGTCTTCACACCTTACACGGTGAAGCCCGAGATCAAGGACCGCGCGCGGGCAGTGGAAATCGTGATGCAGCACTACCCGAAGATCCTCCAGGATGCTGGGATCGGCGGTACGGTGTACGTCTGGCTGTTCATCGACACGGACGGCCGCGTTCAGAACGCCCAGGTGCAAGAAAGCTCCGGTAACGTTACGCTCGACGAGGCCGCCTTAGAGGCCGTCTATGAGTTCGAGTTCTCGCCGGCCCTCAACATGGACAAGCGGGTGCCCGTCTGGGTGGCGTTCCCGATCCTCTTTGAGGTTCCCATGTAGTCGCAAACTCGACCCGGAATGAAAAGCCCGGCACCGCCACAGCGGTGCCGGGCCTTTTTGTCTTGATTCGCCCCGGCCGGCCGCGTAACTTTGCTCGATTATGTATCTTGAGCGACTTGAGCGCGCGCTGCCCGAGTTGCGCGAACGACTCGAACGGGCCTGTCGTCGCACCGGTCGCTCCGACGCCGATTCGATCACCGTCGTGGCGGTGGCCAAAGGTCACCCGCTGGAAGCGACTCTCGCGGCTCGAGAGGCGGGGCTACAGGTGATCGGCGAGAACCGGGTGCAGGAGGCGAAGGCGAAGTGGACGGCCGCAGGCGACCTCGGCCTCAGCTGGCACCTGGTGGGGCATCTACAGCGCAACAAGGTACGCCAAGCGCTGCAGCTGTTCGAGCTCATCCACTCGGTGGACTCGCTTCGTCTGGCGGCGACGGTCGATAAGGAAGCTGAACGCCTGGGGCGCAGGGCAGCGGTCCTCGTTCAAGTTAACGCTTCCGGCGAGGAGTCGAAGTATGGTTTCTCGACGGATGACGCGCTCGGCCCGATAGCTGAGATCTGCGCTTTCGAGCACATTCGGGTCGAGGGACTCATGACCATGGCGCCGTTTACTGCCGATGAGACTGTGTTGCGTGAGACCTTCCGACGCACACGTGCACTCTTCGACCGCTGTCGGGATGATCTCGAGAGGTTCGAAGGCCGGCATCTATCGATGGGCATGACCAACGACTTCGAGATCGCCGTCGAGGAAGGCAGCACAATGGTCAGGATCGGCACCGCGTTGTTTGGGGAGCGGTTAAAATGATTGATCTGACACCACTCGATGTGCGCAAGAAGAAGGGCGACTTCCGGCGCGCCGTGCGAGGATACGATACCGAACTGGTAGACGATTTCCTCGATATGGTCGCCGAGCGCCTCGAAGAACTCGTAAAGCAGAATGTCGCTTTGTCCGAGCGGGCCGAACACCTTCAGGAGCAGGTCGCTTCCTACCGCGATCGGGAGAAGGCGCTCAACGAGGCGCTGGTGACCGCGCAACAACTCCGCTCCGAGGCGCAGGCCCAGGCTGACCGTGAGGCCGAGTTGATGCGCCGCGAGGCGCAGAGTCAGGCCGAGCGCATCGTCGAAGAAGGCCAGCGGTCGTACCGTGAGATCGCTCGCGACATCGAGGCGCTCCATACCCGGAGACGCCAATTCGTCCGCGCCTTCGGAACTCTGCTCGAACGCTATCTCTCAGAACTCGAGGTCGAGGAAGCTCGGCTCGGCGAGTCGGAGAGCGAAGTGCCGGCCGTGCCGGCCAGCCGCACCGCCACGCCAGCGGTGGAAACTCCGCCAACTCAAGAGACCACCCCGGAAGAGGAGGCGGAGCAGCCGACCAATTCGGCGGAACCGGCCAATTCAGCGCAGCCGCCCACGCCCGCCGAGGGTGAATGGCTCTCTTCGCTCGTCGCTGATACCGATAAGGAGGAGCAGGTTTAGTGACTTCGCCCGCCGCCGACCTCGTTCAGCGGGTCCGCGCCGCGTCACAGGTGGTTAGGGCGCGGTCCAAGTTAGAGCCGCGCGCCGCGGTCATCCTAGGCACCGGCCTGGGCGGCCTGGCGGACGAGATCGACGCCGAGGCGAGCATACCTTACGAGGAGATCCCTGGTTTTCCCATCTCCACGGTCGAGAGCCATACCGGTCGGCTGTTGCTCGGCCACCTGTCGGAACAGCCCGTTGTCGCCATGCAGGGCCGCTTCCACCGCTATGAGGGTTACACTCTGCCTCAGGTCGCCTTTCCCGTCCGGGTCATGCGCGACTTGGGCGCCGAGTTTCTTGTCGTGTCCAACGCCTGCGGTGGCATGAACCCGATGTGGGATGTGGGCGACCTCATGCTGATCGCAGACCATATCAACTTGTTGGGTGACAACCCGCTCATCGGCCCGAATAGCGACGAGTTGGGTCCGCGTTTCCCCGATATGTCGGAACCCTACGATCTGGAGTTGCAGCGCCTCGCTCTCGATGTGGCGCGTGATGAGAAGATCACTTTGCGCCGCGGTGTCTATGTCGCGGTCAGCGGCCCCAACCTCGAGACGCGGGCCGAATATCGCTTCCTGCGGATTATCGGGGCCGACGTCGTCGGGATGTCCACCGTGCCGGAGGTTCTCGTCGCCATCCACGGCGGCATGCGGGTGCTGGGCGTCTCGATCATAACCGACAGCTGCCTGCCGGACGCTCTGAAGCCGGCGAGCGTCGAGGAGATCATTAAAGTGGCCGGTGCGGCGGAACCGAAACTCACACTACTGATTAAGAACGTAGTTGCCCGCCTGGGCCGATAATCGGATATGACAGATAAGCTTTACCGCGAGATTCCCGAGGATCCAACCGAACTCGAAGAAGATGTCCTGCGGACTTGGGAGGAAGAGGACACCTTCAACCGCTCGCTCGAGATAACCAAGGACGGCGAGCCGTTCGTGTTCTACGAAGGACCGCCGACGGCGAACGGTAAGCCGGGCATTCACCACGTCTTTTCGCGCTCGCTCAAGGACACCTTTTGTCGCTACAAGGCGATGCAGGGACACTCGGTCACCCGCATCGCCGGCTGGGATACGCATGGCCTTCCCGTCGAGGTCGAGGCGGAGAAGGCGCTTGGCATCTCTGGCAAGCCAGAGATCGAGAAAATCGGCGTCGACAAGTTCGCCGCGGTATGTCAGGAACATATCTTCACCTACAAGGAAGATTGGGAGAAGCTTTCTCTCCGTATCGGTTTCTGGCTCGACTACTCGCGCCCTTATGTCACTTGCTCGCCGGAGTTCGTCGAAAGCGTTTGGTGGGCGCTCTCGCAGTTCCACGACCAGGGTTTGCTCTACCGCGGCCACAAGGTCGTTCCGTTCTGCCCGCGCTGCGGGACTGGTCTCTCGAGCCACGAGGTCGCCCTCGGCTACGATGACGTCACCGAGCCGGCGGTGACGGTCAAGTTCCCACTCGAGGGTCGGCCGGGTGAGTACCTGCTCGCCTGGACGACGACGCCTTGGACACTGCCCGGGAACATAGCGCTCGCCGTCAGTCCGATGATCGCCTACGTGAAGGCGCGCGTTGGCGACGAGGTCTTCTATCTGGCGGAGCGGCTAGCCGAAGAGGTGTTGGGAGACGAATACGAGATTCTGGAAACGATGCCCGGTGGGAAGCTGGAAGGACTTCGCTACGAGCCGCCCTTCCCATTTCTCGCCGACGCCGTTGGCAAGGGTAACGGGTGGTTCGTGGCGGTGGCCGACTTCGTCACTGCCGATGAAGGGACCGGGATCGTACACACAGCGGTCATGTACGGTCAGGACGACTACGACCTCGGGATGCGGCTCGGTCTTCCAATGCACCACCTGGTTGACGAAGAAGGCCGATTTAACTCGGAGGTCACGACTTGGGCGGGCGTTTTCGTCAAGGACGCCGACCCACAGATCGTCGAGGCTCTCAAACAGTCCGGCCGGCTCTGGAAGGCTGCGGACTACACGCACAGCTACCCGTTTTGCTGGCGTTGCGACACGCCGCTCCTCTACTACGCACGGAATTCGTGGTATCTGCGCACGACGGCGGTCAAGGATGAGCTGCTGGCGAACAACGCGACGGTCGACTGGCATCCGCGGGAAATCGGACGCGGCCGGATGGGGGAGTGGCTCGAGAACAACGTCGATTGGGCCCTGTCACGCGATCGCTATTGGGGCACGCCGCTGCCGGTGTGGATCTGTGATCAGGATCAATCTCATATCCGGGTAATCGGGAGCTATCGCGAACTTGCCGAGTGTACGGCCATCGAGTTGGGTCCTGATTTCGATCCGCACAAACCCTTCATCGACACACTAGAATGTGAGTGCCCGGAATGCGGCGCGCCGATGCGGCGAACTCCGGAAGTCATCGACACCTGGTTCGACTCCGGTTCCATGCCGTTTGCCCAGTGGCACTATCCGATGGAGAGCGGGGAGGAGTTCGAGAGTCAATTCCCCGCCGACTTCATCGCGGAAGGTGTGGATCAAACGCGCGGGTGGTTCTACTCGCTGCTGGCGATCTCGACAGTCTTGTTCGAACGGGCGCCCTACAGGAACGTGGTGGTCAACGACATGGTTCTCGACGCCGATGGCGTCAAAATGTCGAAGTCGCGGGGCAACGTCGTCGATCCGTGGGACGCGGTCGGCGAATACGGCGCCGACGCTATTCGCTACTATCTCCTCTCGGTAAGCAACCCCTGGCTGCCCAAACGGCACGACCCGAAGGCGATCGCCGAAGTGCGCCGTAGGTTCTTCGCCACGCTGTCGGCGACCTATCGCTTCTTCGAGATGTACGCCAACCTCGAGAAGTGGAAGCCGGGGGATGAGCAGGCGGTCGCCGAGCGGCCTGTGATTGATCGCTGGTTGCTCTCGCGCCTCGACGCCCTGGTCGCCGCCTGCCGATCCGACCTCGACAGTTATAACGTCACGCACGCGATTCGCAGGATTAGCGCTTTCCTGATCGACGACGTATCGAAGTGGTACGTGAGGCTCGCGCGGGCGCGCTTCTGGGGAACGAGGGCGGCGACCCGCGAGACGATGGACGTGGCCTTCAGCACGCTGTGGGAGGCCCTAGTTACGGCCTGCCGCCTCATGGCGCCCATAGTCCCGTTCATCAGCGACTGGATCCATCGCCAGCTGACCGACGGCGTCTCCGTGCATCTCGAGCGCTACCCCGAGCCTGGCGATCGGCGCGACCCGCAGTTGGACCGGGCCATGGAGACCGGCCGTCAGCTGGCCCGCCTCGGCCGAGCTGCCCGGGAGGTAGCCGGAACCCGGGTTCGTCAACCACTGCGGCGGCTGTATGCCGTGCTTCCGGCGGAGCGAGGCTCAGGGTTGGACGAGGAAGTATTGAAGCTCGTGCGCGACGAGCTGAATGTAAAGGAAATTACCTTTACCGCCGATTCCGACGAGCTCGTGTCCTACAGGGCGGACCCCGACTTCGCCGTGCTCGGGCCCCAGTTCGGCGCTCGCGCCCCAGCGGTGGCGGAGGCCCTGAAGGCGTTGGGCGGCCCCGAGCTCAGCGCCTGGCGAGTCCAGGGCGGGGCGCTGTCGCTGGAGGTCTCCGGTGAGCGGGTCGAGGTGCCGGAAACCGCGGCGACGCTCGTCCAGGAACCGCGGTCGGGCCTGGTCGTGCAGTCCGACTCTGGCGTCATGGTGGGGCTGGAAACGGCCCTTGACGAGGCGCTCAGATTGGAGGGTATCGCCCGGGATCTGGTAAACCGGATTCAGCGCTTACGGCGCGACGCAGGGCTGGAACTGGACGACCGGATCCGATTGGGTATCTTTGGGGCGCCCAAGGTCGCCTCAGCGGCGGAAACCCACAGTGAATACATAGCCGGGGAGGTGCTGGCCGTGGCTGTGGAGGTGGGTGCCGAGCCGCCGGACGGTGCCGAATACGAGCATATGGAGCAGTTCCGGCTTGAGGGTGGAGAGGCGAAGATCGGGGTCCAGGTAGCTTGATCGTTGTGGGAACATTTAAGGAGCAGCGATGCCACTCAGCAAGAAGGATCGGGCGCACTTCGAGCAGCGCCTTCTAGATGAGCGGGAGAAGATAGTCAGGCAGCTAGCCCAATTCGACGAGTCGTTCTCCGACACGCTCCAGGGATCGGATGGTGATCTGTCGGCCTACAGTTTCCACATGGCGGATCAGGGGACCGACGCTATGGAACGTGAGAAGGCATTCTTGTTCGCCAGCAAGGAAGGTCGGCTGCTGTATCACATCGATGAAGCTCTGCGTCGCCTATACAAGACACCCGACAGGTACGGCGTCTGCCAGGAGTGCGGTGGTGACGTGGGCTACGAGCGGTTGGACGCGCTACCCCACGCTCGACTGTGCATCAGGTGCAAGGAGCGGGAGGAGGACGGCGGTGCCTGACGGGTACCCACGGGCGGAGGAAATGAGCGCGAGGGAGGAATTTGCGGGGGCGACAGCATTGAAAGGGAAGCTAGGTGCCTTCGCAGGGACGGCGGCCGCGATACTCGCGCTCGACATGCTGACCAAGTACCTCGTCCAACAGACGCTGAATCCCTATGATCAGATTCCTGTCTTCGGCGAGTTCTTCCGTCTGACCTATATATACAACCCGGGGGCGGCATTCGGGCTTCACCTTGGGCCCTACTCGCGATTCATCTTCCTCGCTCTCGCTTTCCTTGCTCTCGGTGTCCTACTCATGATGTATCGGCACACGGCTGCGCATGACCGACTGAGGCTGTTCGCGATCGGAGCGATCTCTGGCGGCGCATTGGGCAACGTGATTGACCGTATCAGGTCCGCGGCCGGTGTGGTCGACTTCTTGGACTTCGGTATAGGCGACCTCCGGTGGCCCGTGTTCAACATTGCGGATACCGCCGTCACCATCGGGGCCATACTGCTCCTCGCCTCGCTCTGGGCAGAAGATCAGCGTCGCGAGCAGAGTAAGAGTGGATCCGGTTGAGGACCGGGAAGGTCTATCGACCTACCGGGTCGAAGTCGATGAGCCCAGCGGGTTGAGGATCGACCGCTATCTTGCAGACAAGCTTCCGCTTTCCCGTTCCCAAGTCGCCGCGTTGATCGACGCGGGTCGCGTCCGCGTCGCCGACCAGACTCCCAAGAAGAGCTACGTTCCTGAGGTAGGCGACGTCATTGTGGTCGTCGTCCCGCCGCCCGAACCGCTGCTCGCCGTCGCCGAAGAGATCCCTATCGATGTGATTTTCGAGGACGAGGGGTTCCTCGTCGTTAACAAACCGGCCGGGATGGTCGTGCACCCGGCTCCTGGCCATCCCCGCGGCACTCTCGTCAACGCCCTTCTGCACCACATCGGCGAGCTGTCCTCGGCTGGCTCGCCGAGCCGACCGGGGATCGTGCACCGGTTGGACAAAGATACCTCGGGACTGATCATCGTTGCCAAGGACGAGATGACCCATCGCCGCCTCGCCGGCTCGCTGGCACGGCGGGAGATCGTCCGCCGCTACCTGGCTGCCTGCTGGGGTCATCTCCCGGAGGATACCCTCCGCGTCGAGGCGGACGTCGGCCGCCACCGACGCGATCGCAAACGAATGGCCGTCGTTCCGGGCGGCCGAACGGCGATCACCGAGATCGAGCGGCTCGAGCGGTGGAAAGCTGCCGATCTGCTCAAGATACGACTCCTTACAGGGCGGACCCACCAGATCCGTGTCCATCTAAGACACATCGGCCACCCCCTGGTCGGCGACCGACAGTACGGCCCCGGCTGGGAGCGCGGGCTCGAGGGCCGCTGGCCCGAGCACCTGGCAAAGCGGGTGAAACGCCAGTTCTTGCACGCGGCGGAGCTGGCCTTGGCACACCCTGTGTCGGGTCAGCCGCTGGAGCTCTCGGCCCCTCTTCCCGGGGACCTGGCGGAGGCTGCCGAATGGGCCCGCCGGACAAGTTGACCGACGCGTTAGTCGTTATTATACTTGTACTTCCGCGAGTGGCCGCACCGCGATACCTCCCCCATTTCCCATTGACGTGCTCCGAGGGTTGCACTGGGTGTCGGATTCTGCCAGGCGCCAGCTACTTGTCGAGGTCGGTCGGTGTCTGTTTGCCGCCGACGCCGAAGAGGTTCGTGAGGTAATGGCCCCGACCGAGACGACACCGGTCCCCGGGGCGATCGAGGGTGTCCTGGGTCTGCTGAATCGGCGAGGCAAGGTGATCGTCGCCGGAGAACTGGGCGCCTTCTTGGGTATGGACTCGGAGCCGGGAGAAGAATCGGCGTTCGTGGTCTTCGCCGATGGAGATCGTCGGATCGCCTTGAAGGTGGATCGGGTGATTGGCATGGCCACCCATACGGGGGCCGCACTCGATGTCGAGAGCGATTTGCTGGAGGCGCTTGGTGCCCGAGAGCTGGCGGTGGGGGTGGGACGATTCGGGCCAAGGCCATACATACGGCTGGATGTACCGGCGATCTTCGAACGTGTCTTCGATCAGGGCGGTGACCGTGAACGGTCAAGCCGGCTCGGGTCGACGGTTAGATAGGAGCGATTCATGGGCCGCACGGTGCTGATTGTAGACGACGCGATCTTTATGCGCACGATGATCGCTGACATCCTCAAGGGCGCGGACTTCGAAGTCGTGGGTGAGGCCTCCTCCGGGGCGGAAGCCGTCGAGAAGTACAAAAAGCTTAAGCCGGACCTCGTGACCATGGACATCGTGATGCCCGACATGGGTGGCATCGATGCGGTTCGCGAGATCATTCAGTTCGATCCTGACGCTAGGATCCTGATGTGTAGCGCTATGGGTCAGCAGGGGCTGGTGGTGGAGGCCATTCAGGCCGGCGCCCGAGATTTCGTCGTCAAACCGTTCCAGCCCTCTCGGGTACTCGAGGCGGTACAACGCTTGTTGGGATGAGCCAGCAGCAGAAATACGCCGAGCTCTTTGCAGCTGAGGCGCGCGAGCATCTGGCGGAGATGGGTCGCGCGCTCGTTGCTCTAGAAGAGGAACCTGGAGACCAGACCTCGCTCGACGCCATCTTTCGGTCGGTACACACGATCAAGGGGATGGCGGCGGCCATGGGCTACGACGTACCGACTCAACTCGCCCACAACATAGAGTCGGTGCTCGACGAGTTGAGGTCGGGCAGGCGGACGGTGAATACCGAGGTCGTCGATCTGTTGCTGGAGACTTCCGATCTCCTCGAGGCCGCAGTCGAGGCTACCGTGGCGGGCAAAACGCCGGCGGATCCGGCGGCTGCGATTGAACAACTGGTGCTCTGGCGACTGGCGGAAGTTGGCAAGGCGGAGCCGACGCCACAGCGGGAACCGGATGCGGCAGCGAAGCCGGCTCCTGCGACCGAGCAGCGCGTCGCCCCCGCGTCCCGGCGCTCCGACTCCAGTCGCTTGCGCGTTGATATTCGCCGCCTCGACGCACTGATGAACCTGATGAGCGAATTGATGATCCTGCGTGGCGAACTGAAAGCCCTGGCCGATCAGCTGGGCGCCGAGCCGCTCCAGGATGCGGTCGAGCGCGCCGGCAGGTTAATCGGCGAGATGCAGGCCCACGTTGTCGAAAGTCGCATGGTCCCTGTCTGGCAGATCTTCGATCGCTTCCCACGCCTCGTGCGTGATGCCTCGCGCTCGGTGGGAAAGGAAATCGAACTCGAGATTTCCGGTAAGCAGCTCGAGCTCGACCGCTCGCTGTTGGACGCGATCAGCGATCCGCTCGTCCACCTGCTGCGCAACGCTGTCGATCATGGTATCGAGCACCCCGACCAACGCGAGCGCGCGGGCAAACCGCGGTTTGGCCGCATCGAACTCACCGCACAGCGCGAGCGCTCCCGCCTGGTGATCAACATAAGTGACGATGGCCGGGGCATCGATCGCGAGGCTGTGACCGAAAGGGCGAAACGCGACGGACTCCTCGGAGCCGACGAGGAACCGACGGACCAGATGCTTCTCCGCATCATGGCGCGACCCGGCTTCTCTACCGCCGCGCAGGTTACGACGCTGTCCGGCCGCGGTGTCGGACTCGACGTCGTCGAGACCGCCATTCGGGGCCTCGGTGGCTCGGTCGGCTTCAGGAGCGAACCGGGTGCCGGCACCGCGTTTCGTCTCGACCTCCCGCTGACCCTGGCGATCCTGCGCGCTCTGATAGTTGAAGTGGATGGTCAGGTCTATGCCCTGCCCGCCACGTTCACCCGCGAGAGCTTCGAGCTCGAGGAGGCGGCTGTGCAGCGGGCGCACGGTCAGGAATGGGTGCACTGGCGCGGCGAGCGCGTGCCACTGACTCGGCTGCGGACACTGTTCAGCGGTGATACAGGTAACGGATCGTCTAAGGACGGCGTTGGCTTCCTGAATCTCGTGGGCCTCGAGTTTGGAGAGTCGCGACTGGTCATCTCGGTCGATGAGTTGTTGGGCGAAGAGGAGATCGTGATCAAGCCGTTCGATCTACCGCGCGGTGCCGTGCCGGTATTCTCGGGCGCCATCGTGCGGCCAGACGGACGACCGGCGCTGGTTCTCGATGTGGGTAATCTGTCGTGACGACCCGGACTCACCATTGACGGGTGGTGTGAATGAACGCGAAGCGAGAGCTCCGTGACAAAGAACTTGATGCTCTGAAGGAAGTGGCGAACATCGGCGCAGGCCACGCGGCGACTGCCCTCAGCCAACTCACCAGTCGCCGCATAATGATCGATGTGCCGAAGGTGCAGATCTGCACGATCGAGGAAGCGGCCACTGCCGTAGGTGACGGTGGTGTCGTCGCTGCCGTGCTGATGCAGGTGTTGGGTGACCTGACCGGCCGTAGCTTGCTGCTCTTCGAGAAGGACCTGGCTCTGCAGTTGGCCGACATGCTGCTCAGTAGAGAACCCAGAACGACCAAGGTCTTCGCAGAGCTCGAACAGTCGGCCCTCAAAGAGACGGCCAACATCCTGACCGGTGCCTACCTCAACGGCCTGTCCGACATGCTGGGCTTGATGCTGATTCCATCGGTGCCAAGCCTGGCCATCGATCTCAGCGCAGCGATACTTTCCACCGCTTACCTCGATTTCGCTTACGAACAAGGCCATGTCATCATTCTAGACACCCGCTTTCGCTTCGATCCCGGCGACTCCAGCATGTCAGGCCATTTCGTCCTGTTGCCGGACCCGGCTAGCCTTAAAGTGATATTAAAGGCCGCTCGCTTAGTGTGAATATGATGACGACGGTTCACTCCGAGGGCGACATAAACATCCTCCGTGCCCTGGCTCAGCGGATCGATCCAGGAGATGC
>JASFTI010000026.1:0-18076 GCA_050053635.1 Gemmatimonadales bacterium | reverse complement strand
ATTCGGTATGCCGATGCGACCACCATCGATGAGCGACGGTATGTGCACGTACGGCCCGATGCCGGCGCCCATGGTGCGTGTGCCGATTATCCGGCCAAGGTTGCCCAGCCTGAACATCAGGGCAAAGCTCTCGGCCGCCGAAGCGTTGACATCGTTCGTCAGCAGTATCTTCGCCGGGGGCATCGAATTCACGGGCACGCCCAGATCCGCGCCCTGTCGGAACGTGTAGTAGTAGAGCGGCCTCCGGCCGAGCATCTCGATCAGGTAGTCGGCAGTGATGCCGCCGCCGGCAAAGCGCTGGTCGATGACCAGTCCCCGCTTGTCCGAGCTCTCGAGCAGTTGTTGGAACACCAGCTCGATGTCCCGCGCGCTGTAGCCCGGTACCCAGACGTATCCCAGCACGCCCTGTGATTCTTCCTCCACTACCCGGCGGTTGCGTTCCGCCCAGTTCACCCGGCGCAATGAGTTTTCGCCGGGTATGGGGACGACCGTGAAGCTGCGTGCGTCGCTGCCGTCCGCGTTCCTACCGACGGTGAGCTCGATCGGCCTGAGTGCCGTGCCCTCGAAGTACGAGTAGATGTTTCTGTCGGCGGTGATCTCCTCGCCGTTAATGCCGAGCAGGTACTCGCCGTCCTGAACGAAGAAGCCGGGCTCGTCGAGCGGTGACCTGAAGAGTGGGTTGCCCCAGTTGAAGTGACCTGATGGGAAGATGCGGGTCATCTTGTAGCGACCTTCCTCGATCGCATAATCGGTGCCGATCAGGCCGATGCGGCTGCGCTCAGCCGAGGGCGACGGGATATCTCCCCCCCTCACGGCGAGATGGCTGACTGAGATGTGCCCGAGCGCCTTTCCCAGCAGTCGATTGAGATCGGTTCGCCGCGTAATCGAAGGAAGGTACGCCGCGTAGTGCTGCTGAAGCTCGAACAGATCCTCACCGTGGTGGTTCGGGTCGTAGAAGTAGTCCTGCATCAGGTTCCACGACTCACGATAGATCTGCTGCCATTCGGTAGCCGGATCGACGTCGATCTCGATGGACGTGAGGTCAAGCCGGCCGGCGCCGGGTTCGGGCGGCTCGGCGCCTGAAACCAGAGCCCAGCCGTCGTCAGCGCGATAGAGGATCGTGGTGCCGTCCCCGCTCACTATGAAGTCTCTGATATCCTCCACCAGCTTGGTCAGCTGCCGCGGGTTCGATAGCTCGTAGCGATAGAGCGTTAGCGGCGCCCGGGCCCCGGGTTCCTGCGACTCGGGCGATTCGCGAACCAGAGCGTACAATTCGCCCGCTTCGCCTGCCGCCAGCGCGGCATAGTCCTTGACCGGGGCGGGCAATGGCACGACGCGTCTCTGTATTCCCTGCGGTGCGATCATCGTGCGCCTCGCCGGCCGGCCCCGCGGTCCCGGCCGTTCCGCCGGAGGTGGCTGCGGTTCGCCGACTGAGGCCTTCGGGTTGCGCTCGCCGGTGACCGCGAAGAAGGGGATCTGTACGTCTCCACGCAGCAGGACGATCTGGAGTCGGCGAGCGATCAGCGGCTGGAACAGCTCGCCCGACAGCACGCTCCAGCCGAAGTCGGCGAGGGCGGCGGTGTTGCTGGCGACGAAGAAGAGGTATGTGCCGCTCTTGTCGAACACGGGGTGCTCGGCATGCACGCGGCCGCCGGAGACCTGGCTCTGCCGGCCGCTATCGACCTCGTAGAGGTACACGGCGCGCAAGCGATTCGACTCGTACCTGGAGTAGGCAAGGTAGGCACCATCGGGCGACCAGGCGGGGTGGTAGCGATCCTGGTGCGAGTAGCTGGAGGTCGTGACTCGGCGCGCGCCGCCGGTCTCGACGTCCAGGACCCAGAGCGCCAGTCGCTTGTCGGTGAAGGCGAGGTGCTTGGAGTCGGGCGACCAGGTGAGCTCGCGGTAAAAGCTGGGGCGTGTCTCTATTTCGAACGACCGTACCGGGCCATCGCCGGTAGTGGGGCGTATGTGTAGCTGATAATCACCCGGCTCATCGGTGATGTAGGCGATCCAAAGCCCGTCGGGAGAGATCGCGGCGTAGCGCTCCGCTGCGCCCGGCGTTTGTGTCAGGTTCTGAAAGGCCCCCGTGGCGGGATCGAATGTTACAGCGTCCCCTCGGAAAGTGAACGCCAGCTGATCGCCGGGCCCAGAGATGGATGCCGATTGGATCCAGCGCTCGCCACTAACGGTGCGCGGCTGCATCGCCGACCTGTCCGGGTCGACTTGAACGTTCACCGTTTGGACCGCGCCGCCCGCCCGGTCGAAGATGCGCAGCCGCCCGTCCTGAACGAAGGTGATCGTGCCGCCGCCTGCCGAAGCCGATTCGATCCCGAACGTTTCATATTCGGTCAGCTGCTCGACCAGCTGCGTTTCCGGCTGGTAGCTGTAGAGATTGAAGGTTCCTGACCGGTCGGATAGGAAGTAGAGCATCGAATCGACCCACATCGGCTGACGGTCGTTGGCGTCCTGATGCGGAAGCTCCACCACTTGGCCGCTCTCGAGCTCGGCGATCCAGATTCGCGAGGCCATGCCGCCGCGATAGTGGCGCCAGTCGACTCGCATGAGGTCGAGCGGCAAAGCCGTCGGGACATAGGCGATCCGCTCGCCATCCGGTGAGTACGATCCCGACCAGCCGCGGGGCAGGGGGAGCGGCTGCGGGAAAACCCCATCGATGGCGATGCTGTAGAGCCGGAACAGGGCCTCCTCGTCCCGGTGGGACGTGAAGAGGACGCTGAGCCCGTCCGGGGTCCAGCCGCGTGCGATGTCCAACTCGGGGTGGTACGTCAGCTGCCGCGGCTCACCGCCGCCGGCCCCGATCACGTAGACGTCCCAATCGTCGACACCGCGGCGCGAGAAGGCGATGCTTTGCCCATCGGGCGAAAAGACCGGGAAATCATCTTCCGCTGGTCCGTCGGTGAGCCTCTCGGCCGCGCCGCCAGTCTGCTCCACGCGCCACAGGTCTCCGGCGAGCGAGAAAACGACGTGTGTGCCCCTCACGGTGACGTTGCGCATGAGCAGCGGCACGTCGTTGCTCGAAGATGCCGGTATAACGCCGGTCTGGATGGCCAGGATGGCAAGTGCAATGAGCGGGTTGACCATATCCTCTCTCCTGTCGATCTCGGGCTTTCAGGTGTGACCTGGTAAGTCTCGCTTCGTTTGACGGCTCACGCCAGGTCCTCGCTGCCTGCGCTGACCCGGTCAGGGGATGAAGGGCTAGGGGGTGTGGAAAGTTCCAGGCGGCCGGCTGGCGGGCTCGCCTTCGCACCGCCGCTTACGGCTGCGTAGGGTCCCGCAGGCGGGACTTGGCTTCGGGGCGTTCCAGCGAGTCCAGTAGCCGCTCTGCGAACTCCTGCCGTTCCTCCAGCGACTCGATGCGGTCGATCAGATGATTTACCGCCTCGCTGAGGCGGGCGACCTCGGCGCCGGGCAGTTGTGACTGCGCTTGCCGCTCACGGCTGCGTGACTCGATGAGGTCTCCCAATCGCTTGGCGAGCGGCCGTAGGATGATGACGCCTGCGGCACACAACATGAAGGTCATGCCGAGCAGTAACGGTGCTAGATCTTGAGGAGGCATCGGCGTTCCTCTGCTTGAAGGCCAGGTCTACGGCGTCTCCTCTCGGCGAACTCGACTCTCGCTCCGCTGCTCCCCAGCTTCCCTCCCCGCCGGCCCGCGGTTCAACTGGGCCTGCATCCGCTGACGCTCGAGCACGCGCTCAGTAAAATCGACGCGATCCTCGAGGCGGTCCATCCGATCGACCAAGCGCTCCATCAGCTGCATCATCCGCTGAATCTGTGGCTCCTGAGCCAGCGACTTCTTCGCGTGTGATTGCTCGATCACCTTGCCGATGCGCGTCGTTAGCGGCCGGAAGATAGCCACAGCAGCTATGCTGATGAATAAGACGATCGGTATCAGCTCCTCGGGCATCGGCTTGGCGAATCCTGTTTGGGTCGTCCGGTCAGATCAGGCACCGCTGCTTCGGCTGCGAGGTTCGCCTTCCCGGCGGCGCGCCAACGGGACTCCCGCGTCCCCCTTCCAGCCACCGCTCCCGATCACGCTGCTCGGTGAACGGGCGAAAGATCGCCACACTGGCTACACCTGCCGTGATGGCGACCACCGTACCCGCTCCGGCGATGTGGCCGATTACCGCGGGATCCCGAGGCCCCATGTCGTCTTTCCTCGCTCTCAAGTTGCGCTCCCAACCCTTCCTACGCCAGTCGTTCTGGCCCGGTTTCAGGGTCGATCCGTCGCGCTGCCGGGCTCCGGCGCTCGGCTAACGCTCACGCCCTTAGATGCACGCCTGTCGCGACGTAGCGGCCTGGCGTTTCCCGCGGCGCGCCCTAAGATATGTGCCCGGACCGTTGCCCCAACCGACAGAGTCAGACCGATTCGCACAGCCATGGCTTTCTCGTTCATCCTCGTCATGTTCGTGATGCCCGCAGCGATCATCGGGACCGCGGTGCTGCTGGCCCGGGTAACCAGGGATCGGGACTTTTGATGCAGGAAGGCGCTGCCGTTCAGATCTCGGCGAATCCGGTCGCCATCGCCGCTTTCCTCGGCTACCTGTGCATCATCCTCGGTATCGGTGTGCTCTCGGCCCGCTTTTCGTCTGCCGGTGTGAGCGAGTTCTTCGTGGGCGGCCGCAGGATGCACCGGTTCGTTGTAGCGCTCTCGGCGGTCGTCTCGGGCCGCAGCGCCTGGCTGTTGCTCGGCGTGACCGGCATGGCCTACTCGATCGGCGCCGGCGCCGTTTGGGCGGTGACCGGCTACATCACCGCCGAGCTGTTCCTTTTCCTCTTCTACGCTAAGAGGCTGCGGTACTTCAGCGACGTCCACGATTGCGTCACCGTTCCGGATTTCTATGCCGCGCGTTTCGGGGATCGCGACGGGCTGCTGCGGTCAGTCCTGATCGTGATCATTCTGATCTTCATGGTAGGATACGTGTCGTCGCAGTTCGTCGGCGGCGGCAAGGCCTTCGCCGCCAGCTTCGGTCTACACCCCAACGCCGGGATCTTCCTCACCGCATTGGTCGTGTTGGCTTACACGACGCTGGGTGGCTTCCTGGCGGTGAGCCTCACCGACACCGTGCAGGCGTGCTTCATGATCGTGGCACTCGTGGTGGTACCGGTCATCGCGATCCTGGACCGGGGTGGCCTGCTGGCCGTGCTCAGCGAGCTGAGAGCCTTCGACCCGACCACGATCGATCCCTTCGCTCTGTCCGTCGGTGTGATCATCGGATTCCTGGGTATTGGCCTCGGCTCGCCAGGCAACCCGCACATAATCATCCGCTACATGTCGATCGCCGACCCCGACCAGCTGCGCACATCGGCGGTGGTGGGGACCGTTTGGAACGTGGTGATGGCGTGGGGCGCGCTGTTCATCGGGCTCGCGGGCCGGGTCTACTTCCCCGACGTCGCCATGCTCCCCGATGCTGACACCGAGCAACTTTACCCGCTCCTCGCGGCGCAGCATCTGCACCCGGTCGCCTTCGGCATCGTGGTCGCCTCGATCTTCGCCGCCATCATGTCGACCGCGGACTCACAGTTGCTGGTCGCTACATCGAGCGTCGTCCGCGACTTCTACGAGAAGATCCTTCATCGGGGCGAGGAGATCCCCCAGAAGCGTCTCGTCCTCTACAGTCGCATCGTAGTCGTGCTGTTGGTGGCTGCGGCGCTGGTCGTTGGCTTGCTGGCGGAAGCTCTGGTCTTCTGGCTGGTGTTGTTCGCCTGGGCGGGCTTGGGCGCGTCGTTCGGTCCCACCTCGATCCTCGCTCTCTACTGGCGCGGCACGACCCGGGCCGGTGTGATCGCCGGACTCATCAGCGGAACGGCCATCACCTTCGTTTGGGAGCTGACTCCCTGGCTGAGTGCGCGGCTCTACGAGCTGATCCCCGCCTTCCTGGGCGGTCTGCTGGCGACGTTGATCGTCAGCCGCTTGACGCGGCCACCGGAGAGTGTCGAGGGGATGTTTGCCAGCATGCGGAGAAGATAGTCGGTGGCCGGTAGTCAGTAGTCGGTTTAGCTGGAACCTCAAACCCTGCTCGTTCCAACTTACCGACCACCGACCACCGACTACTGACTAGCGGAAAGTTGCCCGTCCCCCCGCGTCCGCCCATAATCAGGGCCATGCTCAGGGTTGTGTTTTTGGGTACGTCGTCGGCGCGACCGACCGTGTCGCGCAACACGAGTTCGCTGGCCGTGCAGCGGGAGGGCGACCTCTATCTGTTCGACTGCGGGGAAGGAACGCAGCGGCAGATGATGCGCTACACGGTGGGTTTCACTGTCCGGGAGATCTACCTGACTCACCTGCACGCTGATCACTACCTGGGTACGTTTGGGCTGCTGCGTACGATGGGTTTGCAGGGCAGGGAAGCGCCGCTGACGATCTACACGCCGCCCGGCGGTGATGACCTTCTGAAGGAGGCGGTGGCGCTCGAGATGGAAGAGCTGCCGTTCGCGCTCGAGGTCACGCCGCTCGAACCGGGAGACTCGATCCCGCACGGCGACTACGCGATTTCCGCTTACAGCGCAAGTCACCCCGGTGGTGCCAACGGTTATGTCTTGCGCGAGGACGAGCGCCCCGGACGCTTCTACCCCGATCGGGCGACGGCGCTCGGCGTGCCGGCCGGGCCGCTCTTCGGAATGTTGCAGCGCGGTGAGACGGTCCGGTCCGAGGGTGGCGCCGAAGTGAAGCCGGAGGAGGTGATGGGACCGCCGCGACCGGGACGGTCAGTGGTCTACACGGGGGACACTCGGCCGTGCGAGGCGACGGTCGATGCGGCGAGCGGCTGCGACCTGCTTATCCACGAGGCGACGTTCTCGGAAGAGGAGGCGGAGCGGGCACAGCGAACCGGACACACGACGGCGGCGCAGGCCGGGGAATTGGCGCGACGTGCCGGTGTCCGCCGGCTCGTCCTGACGCACCTCAGCGCCCGTTACTCCGATCGGCCCTACCTGCTCGAGCGCGAGGCGAAACGCGTTTGTTCCAGTGACTGCGATGTCGTGGTCGCCTACGATGGGTTGGCGATCGAGGTATCGCTTCGGGAGGATTAGTCGGCGGACCCTTGATCACGATTCGCGTACCTGGTGACAAGTCGATCAGCCACCGCGCCCTGATTATGGCGGCGCTGGCGGAGGGCAACAGCCAGATTCGTGGTTTGGCGCGTGGTGCGGATCTGAGGGCCACGCGAGCTGCGCTGGAAGCCTTGGGAGCCCCTGCGATAGGCCCGGGCGAGGGAGGGGAGCCGATCGAGATCAGCGGCCCGATCGAGTTGCGATCGCCGGGCTCGGTCATCGATTGCGGGAACAGCGGGACCACCGCTCGCCTGCTGATGGGGCTCATAGCCGGCAGCCCTGTTAGAGCGACGCTGGACGGTGACGAATCGCTTCGCCGTCGGCCCATGGGCCGGGTGGTGGCACCGCTTCGCCGGGCGGGCGCTGTGGCGCGAGAACTGGAAGGACCCGGGCATCTGCCCATAGAGATCGAGGGTCGCCGGCTGGACCGCATCGAGCACGAGAGCGAGGTGGCCAGCGCCCAGGTCAAGAGCGCGCTGCTGCTGGCCGGGTTGGCGTCGCGTGTCGCGGTGACCGTGATCGAGCCCGGCGCCTCGCGCGATCACACCGAGCGCTTGCTCCGCGCGATGGGTGCACACATCGAGTGGGAGCCTTGGGATAGAGGTATGCGGGTGAGTCTCGACCCTCCCTTGGGTCCGCTGAAGCCGATCGACATGACGGTGCCGGGTGACTTCTCTTCCGCCGCGTTCTGGCTCGGATTGGCGGTGCTCGGCGGTTGCGGCGCCGAGCTCCGCGTCGAGGGCGTGGGCCTCAATCCTGGCCGAACCGGCTTCCTGCGTGTCCTGGAGGCGATGGGTGCGGGCTTCGATGTGGTGACGACGCACGAGGAGATGGGCGAGCCCGTGGGGGAGGTGGTGGCGCACCCTTCTGCGTTGCGTGGCGTGGAGATACCCCCGGAGTGGGTTCCGTCCTTGATCGATGAGATCCCCGTCCTCGCCATTGTGGCCAGCCGGGCAGTTGGCCAGACGATCCTGCGGGGCGCGCGGGAGCTGCGGGTGAAGGAAAGCGATCGCATCGCGGCCCTACACGCCAACCTGGTAGCCCTCGGTATCTCGAGCACAGAGCTTCCGGACGGGCTGGAGATCGAGGGCGGCGAGCGGGCCGTGAGCGGAGCTGTCGAAGCCCGCGGCGACCATCGGATCGCCATGGCGTTCGGCGTGCTTGGTGCCGTGCCAGGCAACTCTATCGCGGTGGACGACCGGGCCTCCGCCCTGGTCTCCTATCCCGGTTTCTGGGAGCAGCTGGCTCAGCTCGCAGTCTCGGGGGCCGAGCCATGATAGTCGCCGTCGACGGACCTGCCGGCTCCGGAAAGACGACCACGGCCCAGGAGGTAGCGCGTCGCCTCGGCTTCCTCCATCTCGACTCCGGCGCCCTCTATCGCGCCTTCGCGCTCGCCGCCATCCAGCGGGCCTGGGTCGACCCGGCGGGCGACGTTCCCCAGGAGCGGATCGCGGACTTGGCGGCGGTCGACGTCGATGGTGCCGTCTCGCGGGGGACTATCGTCGCGGTGCTCGCAGGGCGTCGCCTCAACGACGAGATTCGGACCCCAGAGGTCAGCGCCTGCGCCTCGAAGGTTTCGGCCCATCCCGAGATCCGGGAGCAGGTGAACGCCGTCCTGCGTCGCCTGGCGGCCCAGCACCCGACAGGCATCGTCTGCGAGGGCCGCGACATGGGCACCGTCGTCTTTCCGGAGGCGGAGCTCAAGGTGTACATGGACGCGCAGCCGGAAGAGCGGGCTCGACGGCGCCTGCTGCAGCGCGGCGAGCAGGTGTCGGCCGAACGCATAGCCGAGGAATCGGCTCGCCTCGTCGCCCGTGACGCGCGAGACTCGCAGCGCCGGGCCTCGCCGCTGCGGAAGGCCGATGACGCCATCGTGGTAGACACCACCGGCCTCAGCTTCGAGGAGCAGGTGGCGAAGATCGTGGGCGTCGTACGTCGGCTTTCCGACTCGGCCTAGCGCTTGACACGGCCCGAAATGCCAGGGTACATTTCACGGTCGTTTCCCGGGCGCAGCTTTAGTCCCTGTGGCGGAAGAAGTTAGCGAGCGGGTCCGGTACGCCGCCGGGATACACAGCCAGCGCCCGTCATGTATTTGGGACCTTTAACCATTTGTGGGTTCGCCGGTTCCGGACACCGGCGAAAATTCAAACCTGATGCTAAACGAAAACAACGAGACTATCACACCGACCAACGCGGAGTCCGACATTCCCAGCCCCGAGCCGAGCGAGGTCACGCCGGATGATAGCGTTGCCGAGCCCAAGACTCCCGCAGCGCCGCCCGAACCCAAACCCGCCGAGCAAGAGCTGACAGAGGAACAGGTCGAGCAGAAGGCCCGGGAACTGGGTGTCCGCCCCGATCTCTTCGATGAAGGTGCGTATTCGGCCGAAGAGTACGAGCAGATGCTCTCGATGTATGAGGATACCCTCAAGAACATCGAAGAGGGCGAGATCGTCAAAGCCCTGATCCTAAGGGTGACGGAGAACGCGGCGATCCTCGACCTCGGCTTCAAGTCTGAGGGCTCCGTACCGTTGGACGAATTCCGCTCACCGGAGGAGGCACAGCCGGGTGCAGAGGTCGACGTCTTCCTCGAGCGGCTCGAAGATCAGGAGGGTGTGGTCGTCCTCTCAAAGAAGAAGGCGGACTTCCTCCGTGTCTGGGAGCAGATCAAGGAATCGTATGACAGTGATCAGCCGATCAGCGGCACGATCAAGAAGAAGGTCAAAGGTGGTGTCACCGTCGACATCATGGGGGTGGATGCCTTCTTGCCCGGATCGCAGGTGGCACTGCGCCGCGTGCCCAACGTCGACGAGCTGATCGGCCAGGAATTCGATTTCAAGATCCTCAAGCTCAACAAGCGGCGCCGCAACATAGTCGTCTCGCGGCGAGTGATCCTCGAGCAGGAGCGCAGCGAGAAGCGCGAGGAGCTGAAGGGCGAGCTCGAGCAGGGCCAGGTTCGCACCGGTGTGGTAAAGAACATTACCGACTTCGGCGCCTTTATCGATCTCGGCGGTATGGACGGCCTCCTGCATATCACCGATATGTCGTGGGGTCGAGTCGGCCGTCCCGGCGAAATCTGTAACATCGGGGATGAGATCGACGTCAAGATCCTCGACATCGATTGGGAGCGCGAGCGTATCTCGCTCGGCCTCAAACAGCTGCAGCCGTATCCGTGGAAGGATGTCGAAGAGAAGTATCCGGTCGGCTCGCGGGTGCGTGGCAAGGTCGTCTCGATCACGAACTACGGCGCCTTCGTCGAGCTGGAGCGTGGAGTCGAGGGGCTCGTACACATCTCCGAGATGAGCTGGACCCGTAATGTCCGGCACCCGTCACAGCTCGTTTCGATCGGCGACGAGATCGAGGCGGTCGTCCTGCGCGTCGATCCAGAGGAGGAGAAAATCTCCCTCGGAATTAAGCAGGCCGAGGAGGATCCCTGGCTCGCTCTGCCTGAGAAGTACCCGCCGGGTACACGCATTCGCGGCAAGGTCCGCAACCTGACCAGCTTCGGCGCTTTCGTCGAGGTCGAGCCAGGAATCGATGGCCTCGTTCACGTCTCCGACATGAGCTGGACCAAGAGGATCCAACACCCATCCGAGGTGCTAAAGAAGGGCGACGAGGTAGAGGTCGTCGCGCTCAGCATCGATGTCGATCAGAAACGCATCTCCCTCGGCCTGAAGCAGACGGAAGACGACCCTTGGTACACGCTGGCGCAAAAGTACGCGCCCGGCACCGAGACCAAGGGCACCGCCGTCCGACTGCTCGATAAGGGCGTGGTCGTCGACCTCGGCGATGATGTGGAAGGCTTCGTTCCGGTCTCACAGCTCGCCGAGGATCAAGAGGTCCGCAACCCGTCCGACGTCGTCAGAACCGGTGATGAGCTCGAGATGAAGGTCATGGAGTCCGATCCGATCAACCGCAGGATCGTCCTCCAGGTTACCGCGCTGCCCGAGCGCTCCGAGGAAGAAGCCGAGACTTCGCCAGCCGAAGCGGACGCGGCAGCGACCGACGAACCCGAGGCCGAGGCCGGCGCCGAACAGGTGACCGGCGAGCACGAGTCCGAGACCAAGGCAGAGGCGGAGAGCGAGGCGGAGAGCGAGGCGGAGACCGAGGCAGAGGCGGAGAGCGAGGCGGAGACCATGGCGGAGGCCGTGACCGAGGCCGAGGCAGCGCCGGAGGCAGAAACGGCTACCGTCGCCGAGCTCGAAACCGAGACTGACGCGGAGACCGCGCCGCAGCAGGAGACCGCGGATAGCGCCGTCGAGCCCGAGGCCACGGCCGAGGAGAGTGAGGAGCCCGGAGAGGAGCGCTCCGAGGAGGAGAAGCAGGACTGACTAACCCTGCCACGTGACATTCAAACCTCGAGGGGGCGGATCTGATCCGCCCCTTTCTCATGTGGTGTGCTGGCACGACGCTCGATGTTCGACTCTCGTCGCAACGGCGCACGCGTACGTCGCGAGTCGAAAGTCGGGCGACGATCGCCGGGCCAACAGCCGGACGCCGGCAGTCGGCTGTCGACTGTTGAAAATGTCGGGAAAACCCCGCTCTATTGCTCTATGGTTCAACTGTTCCCTATGATTTCAGTCGATGAGACAACCAAGCTTGCAGAAATGGGTGCGTCGCGCGGCCGCCGCGACGACGCTGGCGCTCGCCGGCTTCGGGCTCACCTGTGCCGGGGCCACTAGCCCCTCGCTCCCGGGGAGGGCGGCGCCTGAAAGTCCGACTCCTGAGGAGCGGGCGCGAGAGCGCGAGGCCGCTGGAATGTACCGCGCCGCCGAGGAAGCCTTCGAAGCGGCAGACTTCGCTGGGGCCGACTCACTGGCCGGCGCTCTACTGGACGAGTATTCGGATACCCGCTGGCTGGGGCCGGCGCTCCTGCTTTCAGCCGAGGTGTCGCTCGAGCTGAACGAGCCCGAGCTGGCCCGCGCCACGGCGTCCCGCTACCTGAGGCTGTACCGGGCATCCGATCCGCAACGTGCACCAGGCCTGATCGTGGTCGCCCGGGTTCTCCATCTCGAGGGGCGGGCGTTGGAGGCCGCCGACAGCTTGCTGGCGACGTCTCTCGAGCCCGGCGAAGATCGCGTTGCTGCCGCGCAGCTGGCCCGCCAGGTCACCTCCGAGCTCGGTCTGGGCGAGATCGATACGTTGATCGCCCGCTGGCCTGCGAGCCACCTGCTGCGGTCGGTTTTCGAGGTGGAACGAGCCTCGCTACTGCTTGCCGCGGGTCACAGCGAGGAAGGGCGTGAAGCGGCGGAGCGAGCCCTGGCCCTCGATCCGCTGGAGGCGGAGCGCGAGCGCGCCCGGAACATCGCATCCGGCGAGGTCGAGGACGAGCAATGGCGGCCGATCATCGGCGCCATCCTGCCTTTGACTGGACCGCTGGCCGCCTACGGACGAATGGCGGAGGAGGGCATTCAGCTGGCGATCGACGAGTACAACGAGCGCCACTTCGATGCCGTCACGCTGATCGTCAGAGACGATGCCGACCAGGTCGCTCGGGTGGGTGATCTGGTGCGTGAGCTGGAGCGGCTCGGTGCGGTCGCCATCGTGGGCCTCCTGCGCGGAGAGGGCCTGGAGGTCGCGGCGCGACGCCGGCGCGATCGCGACCTGCTGATTGTCAGTCCAACGGCGGCAGAGAACCTCAGCTTCGAGCGCAACACCTTTTCGGTCTTCAGCACCACCGAACGTGTGACGAGCGGCGCGCGCGCTCTGGCGGCGTTCGCCGTGCGCGACCTGAGGATCGACTACTTCGGCGTGATGTACCCCAGCACCCGCGAGGGACGGAGCCAGTTCGCCGCCTTCGCCGATGCGGTGCGGGCGCGGGGCGGTGATATCGTCGGATCCGTCGCCTACGACGACACAGCCACGACCTTCCAGGAACCCCTCGCCTACCTCGAGACGTTCAACCCGCAGGCGATCTATGCGCCGGCCACTAATCCGAGCAGTGTGATAGTCCTGGCGCCCCAGTTCTCTTTTTACGGGATGAGGGGCATCCAGGTGTTGGGCGATGCCGAGTGGTCGGCGCCCGAAGTGCTGCGCCTGGTCGAGCCGCGCTTCATTAACGGCACGGTCATCTCTACCTTTCTTCACCGCTCGAGCAGCTCGCTTCGCTGGCGCGAGTTCGTTGAGATGTACGAGCGCGAGTATCGCAAGGGGCTGCAAGCTAACCTCGTGCCTGTGCCGGCACTCGCCTACGACGCCACGCGCCTGATTCTGGCCGCCTTGCCGTGGGGGTTCCCGCGCCGCTCGGCGATCGCCAGATCCTTCCGTGACATTCGCGGCCTGCCCGGTGCTACCGGCATCTTCTCTGTGGAGAGCGGCGCCATCACTCGCCGTCCCTTCATCCTCCAGTTCAAGGACCGTGAGCTGGTACCGGCCTACCAGGAGTTTCGCGCCGGTAGCAACGACGAGCAACGGGAGCCCGGCCGATGACGATGGATGAGAAGCTCAAGCGGCTGGCGGAGCTGAGGGCCCAGGCGGAGCTCGGCGGGGGCGAAGATCGCATCAAGGCCCAGCACGCTAAAGGCAAATTGACGGCTCGCGAGCGTCTCGATCTGCTCCTCGATGAAGGCTCGTTTCGAGAGTTCGATCGCTTCGTGACCCACCGCGCCACCGAGTTCGGTCTGGCCGAAAAGAAGTTCCTCGGCGATGGTGTGGTCACCGGGATGGGCCGGGTACACGGCCGCCAGGTCCTGGTATTCTCCCAGGACTTCACCGTGTTCGGCGGTTCGCTCTCCGAGGCGCACGCCGAGAAGATCTGTAAGGTGATGGACATGGCGATGAAGGCCGGTTGTCCAGTCATCGGCCTCAACGACTCCGGCGGTGCTCGGATCCAGGAAGGCGTCGTCTCGTTGGGCGGCTACGCCGAGATCTTCTGGCGCAACACCCAAGCCTCTGGTGTCGTTCCGCAGATCACGGCCGTCCTCGGACCGTGCGCAGGTGGCGCGGTCTACTCGCCGGCGATCACCGACTTCATCTATATGGTGGACCGCTCGTCCTACATGTTCGTAACGGGGCCGGAGGTCGTGAGAACTGTTACGCACGAGGAGGTCGACTTTGAGCAGCTTGGCGGTGCCCGGATCCACGGAGACACCTCGGGCGTGGCTCACTTCGTCTGCGACTCGGAACCGGCGTGCTTGGAGAGGGTTCGCGATCTGTTCCACTACATCCCGCAGAACAACATGGAGGACCCGCCCAGGGGTTCGGGAGAAGACCCACCCGATCGGATGGACGAAGCGCTTCTCGGTGTTGTGCCCGATAGCCCCAATAAGCCTTACGACGTGCACGATGTCATCTCGCGGATCGTCGACCAGGGCAGCTTCTACGAGGTGCACGCCGACTACGCGAAGAACATCGTCGTCGGCTTCGCGCATTTGGGCGGAGCGACGATCGGCATCATCGCCAACCAGCCGGCGGTTCTCGCCGGTGTACTCCACATCGACAGCTCGATGAAAGGCGCCCGCTTCATCCGCTTCTGCGACGCGTTCAACATCCCGATCGTGACGTTCGAGGACGTACCCGGCTTTCTACCAGGGCTTGCGCAGGAACACGGCGGCATAATCAAGCACGGCGCGAAGCTGCTCTACGCTTACTGCGAGGCGACGGTGCCCAAGCTCACCGTGATCCTGCGCAAAGCATACGGCGGTGCTTACGACGTCATGAACTCCAAACACATTCGCGGCGACTTCAACTTCGCCTGGCCGACAGCCGAAATCGCCGTCATGGGGCCGAAGGGTGCGGTGGAGATTCTATTCCGCAAGCGGATCGCCGAAGCGCAGGACTCGGCTGCCGAGACCGACCGGCTGATAGCGGAATACGAGGAACAGTTCGCTCACCCTTATATCGCGGCGGCGCGTGGCTACCTGGATGACGTGATCGATCCGCGCGAGACGCGGCCGCGCCTGATCGAAGCGCTGCGGATGGTCCGAAACAAGCGCGAGCCCGGTCCACCGCGCAAACACGGCAACATCCCGCTCTGATGCTCAAGAAAGTACTCGTCGCCAACCGGGGTGAGATCGCGATCCGGGTGATTCGTGCCTGCCGCGAGCTCGGCATCGAGTCGGTTGCCGTCTACTCGGAGGTGGATCGGCTGGCTCCCCACGTCTGGCTCGCCGACGAGGCTTACGAGATCGGACCGGCACGGGCTGCCGAGAGCTACCTCTCAATCGTCCGCCTGTTGAATGCCGCGGAGAAGTCGGGGGCCGATGCCGTCCACCCGGGCTACGGCTTCCTGGCCGAGAACTCGGATTTCGCCGCCGCAGTGGAAGCGGCGGGTCTGGTTTTCATCGGCCCCACCGCCGAGACCATCGCGTTGATGGGTGACAAGACGGAAGCGCGGCGCGCGATGGAAGAGGCGGGCGTGTCCGTTGTTCCGGGCAGCAAGCAGGCGCTGGCCGACCTCGATACCGTGCGCGAGGTCTGCGATCAGATCGGCTATCCGGTACTGCTGAAGGCGGCGGCCGGTGGAGGCGGGAAGGGGATGCGCCGGGTCGATCGGGCGAAGGATCTCGAGTCGGCATTCGGCGCCGCGGGTCGCGAGGCCCAGGCGGCTTTCTCGGACTCGCGGGTTTACGTCGAGAAGTATCTGGAGAATCCGCGCCACATCGAGTTCCAGGTCCTCGCCGATACCCACGGCAACGTGGTCCACCTGAACGAGCGCGAGTGCTCGATCCAGAGACGGCATCAGAAGTTGATCGAGGAATCACCGTCCCCGGCCATGACGTCAGAGCTGCGAACCCGGATGGGCGAAGCGGCTGTGGCCGCCGCGCGCCGCGCGAACTACCGCGGTGCCGGGACCGTCGAGTTCATGGTGGTGGACGGCGAGTTCTACTTTCTCGAAATGAATACGCGGCTCCAGGTCGAGCACCCGGTGACCGAGATGGTCACCGGTGTCGATCTCGTGCACCAGCAGTTCCGGATCGGTGCCGGCGAACGGATCCAAGTCGGTGCGATCGAGCCCAACGGTCACGCCATCGAATGCCGAATCAACGCGGAAGATCCCTTCGCCGACTTCCTCCCGGCGGGCGGTCGGATCGAACAGCTCAGGCTGCCCGGCGGCACCGGCGTCCGCTGGGACGGGGGGATCGTTCAGGGCACCGAGATCGGCCTGCACTACGACCCGCTGGTCGCCAAGCTCATCGTTCACGCCGAGAACCGTGAGGCGGCGATCGCGCGCATGGCCAGGGCGCTGGACGAACTGTTGATCGACGGGGTAGCTACGATCGCTCCCTTCCACCGCCGCGTGATGGACGAACCGGACTTCCGCGCCGGAACCTTCCATACCGGTTATCTGGATGGACACACCGACTTGCTGGAGGGTGAAGGGGAGGAGGAGAAGCTCGAAGCCGTCGCCCTCGTGGCGGCGCTCTTGGAGGACGGCGAGCGCCGGAAGGTCCGCATCGACGATGGCGACGCGAGTACCGGTGGACAGAGCACCTGGCGCTGGCCCGTGGGGGGTTGGCGCGGCCGTAACTGGGGGCTACGCGGCTGATTCATTCTGAGACCCTCCGGATCGAGACTATCGTGGCCGGGGGTCACGGTCTCGCCAGGCGACGCGACCGACCCGTCGTCTTCGTCCCGCGAACCGCCACCGGCGAGCGGGTCGAGGTCGAGTACGTCGAAGAGCGTCGCCAGTGGATGCGGGCGCGACCGCTGAGGCTCATCGAGGCCAGCCCCGAGCGTCGCGAGCCGCCCTGCCCGCACTACGACTTCTGCGGTGGCTGCCAACTCCAACATCTGCGCTACGAGGCACAGCTCACTGCCAAGTCCGGGATCATCGCCGATGCCCTGCGCCGGCTCGGCGGAATTCAGGTCGATCGACCCGAGGTGATTCCCGCGCTGGCGGAGTTCGAGTACAGAAACCGCGTCACATTTCGTCTCAAGCGGACCCGCGCCGGCGTCGTCGCCGGCTTTCACGCCTTCGAGGAGCCGCGCAAGATCATCGACATAGATCGCTGCCCTCTGGCGGAGCCATCGGTCAATCGGGTCTGGGTGGGGTTGCGTGCCGCCTGGGGCCCTGAAGCCGAGCGCCTGCCTCCGGCTCGCGAGCTCAGGCTCACCCTGCGGGCTTCGGCCGGCGGCGCGGTGGGTCTGACCATCGAAGGCGGCGAGGGACGTGGCGATCCGCAAGACCTGCTGGAACGGGTCGACGGGCTGGCCGCGATTTGGTCGTTGGGCCCCGACGGTCTGGTCGACTGGCACGAGGGACCCGCCGAGCTGCCGGATCGCTGGGGTAGCCACGAGCTGCTGCTGGCCGCGAAAGCCTTCGTACAGGTCAACCGCAGCGTGGCGGCACAACTCGATGCATACGTCCTCGAGGGATGCGGCGACGTCGCCGGGCTCCGAGTGGTTGATGCTTACTGCGGATTCGGTCTGCGAGCGATCGAGCTCGCCATCACCGGCGCCCGCGTCTCCGGCATAGACTCGGATGACTATGCGATCGCAACCGCGCAGAGCCTCGCCGTCGAGTCGGCCGCCGCGGTCCGCTTCTTTGCGGCTGACGTGGAGGAAGGGCTGCCCGGCGAGTTGCCCGCCGACCTGGTGATCTTGAACCCACCGCGGCGCGGCATCTCGGTCAGTGTCGTCGAGGCGCTGCTTGCCGAGCCGCCGCCGGCCATCGTCTACGTGAGCTGCGACCCGGCAACGCTGGCGCGTGACCTCGCAGACCTGAGCCCGAGTTTCGAGCTCGTGGCCTGCCGCGGCTTCGACATGTTCCCTCAGACCGCACACGTCGAGACCGTCGCGACTCTCGCGCGACGTTAGGTACGGTGCAGGACGGGAATGCTACTGGCCGGAGCGCCAGGAGTAGAACTGCGCAAACGCCTTCACCTCGGGTCGCCTGAGCGATTCGTTATTGATGTAAATGAATAGAGGCCGCGCCAATGAGCTGTACTCGCGGCTCTGGATCGTCTCGGGGGTAGGGAACATGCAGCCGTCACCGTCGTCGATCGCGACCAGCTTCAGCCTCTCGGCGTTCTCGACATAGTAGGCGTAACCGAAGTAGCCAAGAGCG
>JASFTI010000025.1:0-19082 GCA_050053635.1 Gemmatimonadales bacterium | reverse complement strand
TGAACTCTTCCTGGTATTCCAGCTCCAGCGACCAGCGGCTGCGCAGCTCGACCTCCAAATCCTGGTCGATCTGCCAGCTACGCAGAGTACCCCGCTGGCTCCAGTAGATGTTGTAGTTCGAGCGGTATTTGACGCGCTCGAACGCACCGCCGCGGATCCAGAAGGTGTGGCCGAGCGCCGAGTCGAGCTCGCGCCTGTCGTCGTCGCGAACGAAGCCGACGACGTTGACGTTGTCGGCGAAGCGATCGCCGAGGTGCGTGTAGCGGACGTGGAAGTGGCTGTTCGAGGAATCGTAGCTGGGACGGATGAAGTAGGCCCAAGTCCCGTTACCGAATGGGCCCCAGCTCTGGGCCAGTTGGGCCGTCATGCCCAGCGTGCGGGTAAAGAACAGTGTCGCGTCGGCACCGATCGACCCCTGGTCCTCGCCCTGCAGCGTTCGGTTGGCTACCGTCAGCGCCACGTTCGACGAGCCTAACACATCACGCTGTGCCCGGCCGATGGCGTAGACACCTTCCGGCGGCTCGACCTCGGGCACTCCCGGTTCCGAGGAAAGGGTATCCACCTCGGACCAGGTCGCGATACCCGTCAGGTTCCAGGCGCCCTGTTTCCCGAGGACCTGACCGCCAACCCCGACGTCGGAGATCCGTCGCGTGTAGAAGGTGCGAATCCGCTGTCCGAACTGCTGGGCACTCTCCAGAAAGAAGGGCCGCTTCTCATCGAGCGCCAGCTCGAAGCGCGTCAGGTTCACCCGCTCCTGGTCCGCCTCGATGATGGCGAAATCGGGGTTCACTGTTAGGAACGCCGCCATCTCGGGCGTGACGGCGTAGCGCGCATCGAGCCCGGCCTGCCAGTCGGCCCTGTAGTCGAGCTCGCCTTCACCTTGTTCGATGCGCGAGAGGCCGTACGGGATGAAGCGGTAGCGCCGTCCCGGAGGCGCCACCTGGAGCCCGACGATCGATCCCGCCTGCGACATCCGGAACTCGTTCTCCAGCGGGCCTGCCCAGTAGCTCCACTCCAACGTTCGCCTGCGGCTACGGCCGAAGTTGATGCCCCAGGTGACGTTTTCGCCGGCGGTGTAGCTCAGCGAGATGAACGGGATCGCAAACTCGGTCTCCCAACCCGACTCCGTCAGCCGCGCGGCGGAATTCCAACTCGCATCCCAAGTGGCATCGACGGTCCGGCCGTCGTCCCTGATCTGTCCGTCGGCCTGGGTGCCGAGCGCGTTGGTCATGAAGAAGAAGCCGGTCCGGTTGTCGTTGTAGCTATCGAGCAGTATGACGACGGCGTCGTCATCTAGCAGCTCAGCGTCGCGTCGGGTGAGCTGGGCGGTGGGCGGTTCGGAATCGAAGAGCCGGAAGGCGACGTAGAGCGTCGTCGAGTCGTACATGACCAGCGCCTGGGATTCGACGACCGACGGCTCGCCAACGTGCGGCTGGTACTGGATGAAGTTCTCGGCTAATGCCGCACCGTCCCACTCACCGTCCTCGATGACTCCATCGATGGTCGGCGGCTGGGCCGCTCTGGCCGCCCGGAGCACGAACGGCGCGTCGTGGTCCTGGGCCGAGGCGACCGATGTCAGTATCACGAGTGCCAGCGCTACCAGCGACATGTTTCGAACACGACCAGACGACAGGAAATGACGGACGGGCTAATCTGCTGGGCGGCTCGAAAATAGGGAGGATTATCGGCACCGGCCACTCCGTCGCGCGGGCCGCGGGCTAGCGGCCGATCCGCACCGGCAGACGCCGGGCGCCCCAATCACCGGGCGGCCCGTCGAACACGCCGGCACACGGCTCACCGCAGTTCGCGCAGCGGCCATCGTCGGTCAGCTGCCACGACTCGAGGATGTACCAGTCGCGGGCGATGAGGGTGTGTCCGCATTTGTGGCACCGCGTGCTGCCGCCGTCGATGTCGTGGACGTTGCCGGTATACGCGTAGCGCACGCCGTTGCGCAGAGCGATCTCGCGCGCCCGCGACAGGGTGGCCGGTGGCGTCGGCGGTACGTCGGTCATCTTCCAGTCGGGGTGGAAGGCGGTGAAGTGCATCGGGACGTCCGGTCCGAGATTCTCAACCACCCACTGCGTCAACCGGTCGAGCTCGTCGTCGGAGTCGTTATTACCAGGGATCAGCAGGGTCGTGAGCTCGAACCAGACGTCGGTCTCGTGCTTGAGGTAGACGAGCGTCTCGAGAACGTGCTCCAGGTGGCCTTTGGCGAGCTTCCAATAGAAGTCGTCGGTGAACGCCTTGAGGTCGACGTTGGCAGCGTCCATGTAGCGATAGAACTCGCGACGTGGCTCGTCGCACACGTAGCCGGCAGTCACGGCGACGGTTCTGACACCGCGCTCGCGGCAGGCGCGCGCCACATCGATGGCGTACTCGTGGAATATGACGGGATCGTTGTAGGTGAAGGCGACGCTGCGGCATCCGGTGCGCAGCGCCGCTTCAGCCAGCCCCTCGGGCGACGCCCTGTCCGCCAGCCGGTTTATCTCACGCGACTTACTGATGTCCCAGTTCTGGCAGAACTTGCACGCCAGGTTGCAGCCGGCGGTACCGAACGACAGGATCGGCGTGCCCGGCAGGAAGTGGTTGAGCGGCTTTTTCTCTATAGGATCGACGCAGAAGCCGCTGGAGCGGCCGTAGGTTGTGAGGACGACTTGCCCGTCCTGGCACATGCGTACGAAGCACATGCCGCGCTGCCCCTCCCGCATCCGGCAGAACCGCGGGCAGAGATCGCATTGAACGCGCCCGTCCTCGAGCTTGTGCCAGTACCTGGTCGGTACGACGGAATCGGCGACCTCGTGCATACTTCTACTATAGGTCCGCCGCTGCCAAGCCGCCAACGGTTAGAGTGATCCGAGCATCTCGGCGATGTTGTCGAAACCTCGCCGGTCGAAGCGGCCCCAACCTGCCTCGGCCATCGCGCGCAACTCTCCCGTCTGCTGAAGCCTCCCCAGCGCCTTGCCAAGCCACGCCGCAGCATGCTCGTCATCCATCGTCTTGGCAACCCGAGCGGTGAGCAGTAACTCGCGGTTGAGCGGGGAGAAACTGCCGAGAGAAGGACCGACGACAAACATCGGCAGCCCGAGGCCGAGCGTCCAGTGCGTCCGTTCGTGCGCGGGCGCCACGAAATAATCGAAGTCGGCGAAGGATGCCTGGGTCAGCTGGTTCAACTCCTGGCGCCCGTCGTAAAGACACAGAGTGAGTCCAGCTCGTTCGCCAGGCATCCTAGTCAGGCGCGCCTTCAACGCGCCACCGCGGCGCGCGAAGACGATGGCTCGGCCTCCGGCCGCGACGGCGGACCTCGCAGCGGCAGCCAGCGACGCGACGTGCCGGCGCGGCTCGGCACCGGAGGAGAAGAACGCACCGCAGAGCGGGTCCGACCCTGCGAGTCGATCGAGTCTGGCGTTGAAGGCAGCCTCCGCCTGCTCGAGGAGCGCCGGCTCGATGCACAGCCCCGAAACGAAGAGGCTATCCGCAGCAATGCCCGCGGCGATGAACGCGTCCGCCGTTCGCGCAGTCGGGACTATGGTGCGGTGCTGGCCCTTGACCCACGACTCGCGTGGCGCCGCGAGCTCGCCGTGCTGGTAGAGGAGGTTCTGCTTATCCCTTAGAATCGCGGCGAGGATAGGATGGGCCACAACGAGCGGTAACGGATCATCGACGTACCGACGCCGGAGGGGGCGCCCCATGATGCCCTGCAGGGTTCCACCCCGATTGTAGTCGCCCTGCGCCCGCAGGCGGTTGTAAAGCGCCGAGAGCGCGGGGCTGCGGCCGCCGTACTGATACACCGATCGCGCCAAGCGCCAGGCGGCGCGAGCGAGGCCGGACGTCTCAGCGAACACATCGCTGACGGTGCCAATGTGTTCGGGCGGCAGGCACTCGATGATTCCATCGAGATAGTGGGGGTGCCCGCGCCCGATGTCCGTATATAGGAAGTTGGTCTGACCGGTCATCCCACGCTTCCCCCGTGTCGGTGCCAAGATGCCATCGGCCAGACCGCCTCGAAACCACCCAAGAAGTCGCCCGAAGTGTGAAGGGAGCCCATAGTAGCGCTGTGTTACGAGTAGCCCTGAGGCAAAGCGCGAAACGGAGAAGGCGGCCCTGGGGCCGCCTTCTTCATTGTAGTACTAGCGCTGAGTCTCCTAGCGCCCGTCTTTCTTCTGTCCGCGGATCCGCGGTGCCGGCTCGACCCGGGGCTGTCGCGGCCGCGGTGGGCTCACCTCGAACTCGGTGTCCGCCATGCTGCCGCCCATCTGGACGCGCACGGTATAGGTGCCCGGCGTGACGTAGAGCTGACGGTCGAGCCGGATCGCCTCGGCCCACGGCGTGTCGGCCGGCTTGACCTCCTCTTGGTCAGCGACGCGCGCCTGCTCGACGGGCAAGGCGAGCTCGGGATCGAGCATCAGATCCCAGCGCAGTGTGTTGACGCCGCGTACGACGTCCAGCTCACCGCGGCGCAGGACGTTCTCGTCCTCATCGAGCACGCTCCACTCGACGCGCCCGTCGGTGTCGACCCAGAACGGAAAGTTCTTATAGGGCTGGTCCTCGGGCCGGTAGTACCAGAGCGAGCGGCGCGACTTCCAGCCACGCGAGTAGGTTATCCCGTCGACTGGGAAGACGTGTACGTCGGAGTCGCGGACTTCCTGGCTGAGCTCCTGAACCGGAAGCACATCGAGGATCCAGACGCTGCGTCCGTGGGTACCGGCGACCAGCTCGCGCTCGCGCGGATGCACGATCAGGTCGTGTACCGGGACGTTGGGCAGTCCAGCGCCCGCCGCCTGCCAGGTGCGGCCGGTATCGAGGGAGACGTAGGCGCCGCGGTCGGTACCGACGTAGAGCACCGCCGGGTTGACGGGGTCCTCGCGGATAACGTTCACCGGCTCGTCGGGTAGACCGCCCGATATGTCGCGCCAGGTGCGGCCGAGATTGTCGGTGCGATAGACGTAGGCCGTGATGTCGTCATCGCGATAACCGTTGAGGCTGACGTAGGCGACGTTCTCGTCGTGGTTCGACGCCTCGACCCGCGAGACCCAGCGATCGCGCGGCAGACCACCGCTCACCTCGGTCCACTCGGCGCCGCTGCTCCGCGTCACATACACATGACCGTCGTCGGTACCAACCCACAAGAGCCCGAAGCGCTTCGGCGACTCGGCGATCACCGTGATCGTGGCGAACGGCACGTCCCCGCGGTTCGAGCTGTGTGTCAGATCATCGCTCAACGCCGTGAACGTCTCACCCTGGTCCATCGAACGGAACAGCTTGTTCGCGCCGAAGTAGAGGATGTCGGCGTTGTGCGAAGAGAGCAGAATCGGCGTCAGCCAGTTGTAGCGTAGCGGTTTCTCGAGGACGCCGTTCCGCGGCCTCACACGCTGGTAGCCGGCCGGCCCACTACGGAAGTAGTAGCCGAACTGCGAGCCCGCGTAGTAGGTGCTATTGTCGCGCGGGTCGATCTGCGCCCACATGCCGTCGCCGCCACCTGCCCGCGTCCAACTGCCCGTGATATTGGGCCGCGATCGGCTCGACCCCTTAAGGACCCCGTTATCCTGCAGGCCGCCGTAGATATTGTAGGGGTCGGCCATGTCAACCGCGACGGTGTAGAACTGGCCGACGGAAACCGACGCGAGGCTGAGCCACGTCTTGCCGCCGTCGAAAGTGACGTCGAGGCCGCCGTCGTTGCCGAGTATCACATGCTGTGAACGCTCGGGGTCGATCCACATCGCCTGATGGTCGCCGTGCACTCCGCGCCCGGCGGTACCGCGCCAGGTCACGCCGCCGTCCTCCGAGACCAGAAGTGGGACGCCCAGGACGTAGACGCGGTCGACATCATCGGGCGCCGCCCGGATCTGACCGAAGTAATAGCCGTAAGTGTAGACCGCCTGGCGAATCGGCTCCGGGTTCGTCCGCCGCCAGCTGGCGCCGGCGTCGTCGGAACGCCAGACCTCGATCCCGCGGATGTCGGCGGAGAAGAGTGCGGCGTTGGCGTCTTGCAGCGCTTGCAGCAGGTCGTCGATGGTGATCGAGTCGCTGCGCACGGCCGCGATGAGCCGCTGCGCGTCGAGCCGCGGGTCGAGGTCGTTGCCCCGAAGGAAGTCCTCGATCTCTTCCGGGTCCTGGGCGAGGAACTCTTCCTTGCTCATCTCACGCAGGCGCTTGGGCGTCACCGCGCCACTGCCGAGGTCCCATTCGTCCTCAGGGAGCAGCGCCTGGTTGTCCACCGAGGCGTAGAGCACCTGCGGGTTCGCCGGCGAAACAGCCAGTCCGACGCGGCCCACGTGCTCGCCGTGGGGGAAGCCGCCGGCGACCCGCTCCCAGCTGTCGCCCCCATCGGTGGACTTCCAGATGCCGGTGCCGTCGCCGCCCTCGACGAAGTCCCATGGCCGGCGGATCCGCTCCCAGGCCGCCGCATAGATCACATCGGGGTTACCCGGCTGGAACGCGAGATCGACGAAGCCGGTGAGGCCGTTTTCGCCGGCGAGCACGAGCTGCCAGCTGTCACCGCCATCGTCGGAGCGATAGACGCCACGCTGGCCGCCCGGCGTGTAGAGCTTGCCGAGCACCGCAACGAAGACGCGATCGGGATTCCGCGGGTCGACGAGTATCCGCCCGATGCGGTCCGACCCCTCGAGCCCGACGAGCGTCCAGGTCTGGCCGCCGTCGTCCGAGCGGAAGACCCCTTCCCCGCCGTAGGACGATCTCGACGAGTTGTTTTCGCCGGTTCCCACGAAGATCCGCTGCGGGTTCGAGGGATCGAGTGCCATGTCGCCTATGATGATGGACGGCTGGTCGTCGAAGAGTGGGTCGAAGGAAACACCGTTGTTCGTCGTCTTCCAGACGCCGCCGGAAGCGTAGGCGACGTAGAAGGTGTACGGCTCGCCCGGTACGCCTTCGATGTCCACCAGCCGGCCGCCTTGGATGACGGGGCCGACGTCGCGCCACTCGAGCCCTTTGAACAGGGACGTGCGATCGAGCTCCTGGTGGCGCGCCCAGGCTTCGCGCCGCGCCTCCAGCGTCGGCGGCCACTCAGGCCGGGGTCGCCGCTGGGCGAAGGCGTCCGCGGCGCAGGCCAGCAGCACGGCAACGGCACACGCGTATCTCAGCATGGCAATCACTCCAGAATCGTGTGGGGTTGGGTCGCTCGCGATCCGCGCCAAACTAGGCCCCGGTGGGTCCCGAGTCCACAGGACGGCGGCCGCCCGCTGCGCCTTGCGTACGGAGGCCCGTGCATGCATGCTCCCCCATGCCCGACGAGCCGAGCGCCGACTTTTACACGCTCCAGGAAGCGTTGGCCGGCCGCTACTCGCTGGACCGCGAGCTGGGTCGTGGCGGCATGGGGATCGTATACCTGGCCCGCGAGGTCAGCCTCGACCGGCCGGTGGCGATCAAGATCCTGCCGCCCGAGTTGGCGGAGAATGCGGAGGCGCGCGAGCGGTTCCTGCACGAGGCGCGCACCGCGGCCAGGCTGTCGCACCCGAACATCGTGCCGATCTTCGCCGTAGACGAGGTCGACGAGTTCGTGTTGTTCGCGATGGCCTACATCGACGGCGAGTCGCTGGGAGAGTGTATCCGGGCCCGCGGCCCCCGGCCGCCTTCCGAGGTCGCCCGTATTCTCCGCGAGGTCGCTTGGGCGCTTGGGTACGCGCACGCTCAGGGTGTCGTCCACCGCGACGTGAAGCCCGACAACATCCTGCTCGAATCGGGCAGTGGGCGGGCGTTGGTGGTGGATTTCGGAATCGCCAGCGTGGCCGAGAGCGCCGGAGAGACCGAGCCGGGCCAGGTTTCGGGCACGGCGGAGTTCATGAGTCCCGAGCAGGCGACAGGCGAAGCGGTGGGACCGGCCAGCGACACATACTCCCTCGGCGTGGTCGGCTACTACGCGCTGAGCGGGCGTTTTCCCTTCGAGGGCTCGACCCCGCAGGTGATACTCGCCAAGCACATCAGCGAGACGCCGACACCCGTCGCAAAGGTCGCGCAGGAGGTGCCGGGCAGGCTCGCCCGTGCCATCGATCGCTGCCTGGCCAAGGACCCGGTCCAGCGATTCGCCAGCGATGACGAGCTGGCCGAGTCGTTGGGACAGGCGCTACCCGAGCGCCGCGAGCTTCCCGTGCCGTTACGCGTCTTCGTCAAACGAGAAGGCCGGATGGGCACCGGCGGAATCATCGTCTACCTGTGGGCGCTGATGGCAATCTCGGCCATGGCGGGGGCGACGGTCGGCGAGTTCCTCGGTTACACCCTGGGAGTCGGTACGGGGGTCGGCACATTCGTCGCCGGAGTCACCCTCGTTCCCGTCGGGGTCGTCGTCAATCGAGCCCGCCGGTTGCTGAAGGCCGGCTACGGCCAGGAAGAGCTGCCCATCGCCTTCAAGGCGGAGATCGATCGCGCCCGCGAGGAAGGCGCCTTCCAGTTCGGCCACGGCCCGTCCACCTACGAGAAGGTCGTGCGCGCGATCAGCGTGTTCGGTCTGACCGCCGGCGCCGGCCTTGTGGCCCTGGCAGTCACCGGAGGCGCCGCTGGCCCGATTCTGTACACCTCAATCGTCTACTCGTTGACCATCGGATTCGGTGCCGGCGTCCTGGCGCTCGTTCGTCTCCAGTGGCGCCGCGGTGTCGACCGCGAGATACGCGGCTGGTTCTGGAGGTCGCGGCTGGGACGTTGGATCTTCAAGATCGCCGGCCTCGGCCTCAAGCGAGTCCCGGCCGCAGGATCGGCAACCTACCGGCCCACCGAGCTGGCGATCGGCCTCGCCGCCGACCGCCTATTCGAAGAGCTGCCCCGCGAGTTGCGCAGGTCGTTCAAAGATCTCCCCGACGTCGTGCGCAAGCTGCAGTTCGACGCACAGAAGATGCGCACCCGCGTCGAGGATCTGAATGGGATACTCGCCGAAGTCGGCAGCGAGCGGCCGGGCAGCCGCGCCCTGGAAGCTTCGCCCTCACCCGACGACAGATCCAAGATCGTCCAACAGCGTCAGAAGCTGTCCGACGATCTGTTCGCGGCCCGGGATGCCACCCAGCAACGTCTGGCCGATGCCGTCGCAGCGCTGGAGACGATCCGGCTGAGCCTGCTGCGGATGCAGGCCGGCTCGGGTAGCGTGGAGAGCCTGACCGGCGACCTGGCGGCGGCGCGGGAAGTCGCCGACGACATCGATCAGTTGCTCAAGGCGCAGCTCGAGGTCGAGCGGCTCCTGAAGCCCGAACAGCGGTCGCCCAGGGTCCGGCTCGCTACTCGGCGGTGAGTCGTTCGATGGCCTGACGGGCCGCCTCGACCCGCGGTTGCAGCTCTGGGTCGGCCCGATCCCAGAGCTCGGCGAATGTGGCGAGGTGTCGGACGGCTGCGACCGTGTCGCCCAAGGCGACGTAGACCATACCGAGGCGCTCGTGGGCGAGCGGTCGCAACAGGGCGTAGCTCCAGGAGTCCCAGAAATCGAGGCCAAAGCTGCTGGTCAGCGAGTCGTAGTGGGCCGCTGCATCCGAGAAACGGCCCAGGGCCGCGTAGGCGTCGGCGAGGGCCAGCCGCGAGCCGCGGTACAACACTCCCCAGTCGGCCGCTCGCGCCCGCATCACGTGCTCGATGCTCTCCTCCGCTCTTCCCTCCTGAAGCGCGACCAGCGTCCGAGCCCTGTCGGCGAGGCCGCCCGAGTAGAAGTCGCCGGTCGCCGCGACGGAGTCCATACGCTCGAGCAGGCGCCGAGCCTCGTGCACGTCGCCGACCATGGCGTAGCCGCTGGCGAGCACACCGAGGTTCCCGTACTCGACTGACGGAACGGTCTCCGCACGGGCGGTTTCCTTCAGCCTCGCGAGATAGGGCTGCACCCGGTCGGGTCGTCCACCGGCCAGCGCCGTATAAGCGACCGTCATGACGGTACTGTTGACGAGATCCGAGAGGCCGGCGCTCGCTGAAACCTGCCAGGCGGAATCGGCGAGGGCGATCGCCCGCTCCATCTGTCCACGGAGCGCCATGACGGGGGTAACCGTCCAGAGCATCCACGCGTCGCCGATGGGGCCGAAGCGGCCGGCAAATTCTCCGCGTACCCGTTCGACCGCAGCGAACTCATCCGCGTAGTACGCATTCCAGGCCGCGGTACCTACCGTCCACATCGTTTCGGGGAAACGCTGGCGCATAATGGCGAGCGTCGATTCCGCCGCTTCGTGTCGCCCCAGCAGACGCTGCGCACTCGCGAGATTGAAGTAGCCGGTGCCATTGGCCGGGTCGACCTCTACGGTGCGCGAGTAAAGCTCAAGGGCGTCCTCCGCACGTCCCATCTGCTCGTAGATGCTCCCCAGGTTGTTCAACGCAACGTGATCTTCCGGTTGTAATTCGATCGCCAGCTGATAGTAGTAGGCAGCGGAATCGAGTCGTGCGCGACGCTCGTGGTACATCGCGCCCGTCAAGAAGCGCTCACGGTCCAACAGGCGCTCGCCGTGGCGATACGCCCGATCGATGCTGGCTCTGGCATCCGCCGCGTTACCGGCATTTCCATAGATGACGGCCAGAGCGCGGTGCGCCGAGGCGAACGCCGAATCGAATGCCACGGCCTGGCGCAACAACGGAATCGCGGGTAGGGGATTGCCGTAATCCATGTGCTCGACGGCACGGGCGTAGAGCGTGAGCGCGTCGAGCGAAGCCGTCGTCACGGCGGGCAGCGGCCGGCTGCGCTTGAGGCTGACCAGCGACTCGCCGAGATGACGTCGCAACAGGTGGGCGAGCCGCTCCACCGCGGCCACGACCTGCGACCCATCGGCCGCCGTCTCGCGCACTCGCACCGCCACATCCCCCGTACTCGACTCGATGATCCGCGCGCTCAGCTGGTATCCGATGCCGAGTGGCGCCACCCACCCCGCCACCACGGCGGGATAGCCATCGCGGCGCGCGATCTCGAGGGCCACGTCCGGCGTCACGCGGGTCGTGTCGGGCAGGCGCATCCGGGCGAGGCCCTCATCGAGCTGCGCGTGACCGACCACGTTCAGCCGCGGCGATTGGTGGAGATCGGTGACGACGGCCTCGCGCACAGCGAGGGCGAGGGCGGCCTGATCGGTCTCGTTCTCGAACGCGGCGACGATCACCCGGTTCTCGTCACCCACCAGGTCGGCGGCCGCGGCCTGCACGAAGGGGCCGGGCAGCGCCAAAAAGACCCAAGCGGCGGCAACCAGACCCCAGGCCGCCAGCGCCGCCACGAAGCTCAGCCCCGCGTTTCGCCATGTCAGCAGGCGACGGCGGCCCGCGTCGGCCCCGCCGGGCGGTGCCTCGAGCGCCACGGCCAATTCCACGGCCGGCGCCCTCGCCTCGGGCGCCGCCCCTCCTTCCGGCATAAAGGCCAAAACCACGACGGCCAATAGACCGGCGGCCAGAAGAGCCAGCTCCACCGAGAAGAACCACTGAGGGAGGCCGTAGCGCTCGGTGAACAGGGCCGTCGCTTCCAGAACGGCCCAGCTGCCGCCCAGATAAGCCAGCAGCACCTGCCAGAGCGAGCGGTGGTGGATCGCGACGATCAGCTGCTTGATGCGCGACATAGAGGGCAGCCGGTTGGGATGCCGGGGTCTTGACCCGGAATAACTTCTGGCAGACAAGATGGGCCTCGGCCTATCCAGCGGCAATGTTTGGGGGCGCAGTGGGACCGCCTCGGCACCCAGCGTCCTTTTCTGTATCAAGTACTGATAGCGTTTGCGGCACCCTGTCACCCGAGCTAGTTGTAGAAGGTCAATTACGACAGCCAGGAGGTGCCGAGATGACCGCGCCGGAACAGCTTGGGCAGGTCTCACACGGGTACTCGAGACGAGCCTTCGTACGAGCGCTGATTGGAGGCTCGGCGTTGTCTTTCGTCGCTCTCAACAGGCTGAACGCAGCAGTCTACGAGAGTCTGGCTTCCCTGAACGAAACGTACGGGCAGGACCCGTCGCCCGATGGCGCCTACTGGGAGGCGGTGCGCGAGCACTACATGTTCGAGGACGGGCTGATCATGATGAACAACGGGACGGTAGGCCCGATGCCCGAGCCCGTTTTCAACACGCTGGTGAGCGCGTTCAAACTCCAATGCACGAGTCCCTGCGACGTGTACGGCTTCTTGCCGCGGCGGCGCGAGGAGGTCAGGAGGAAGCTGGCCGAGTTCATCAATGCATCTCCCGACGAGGTCGTGCTGACGCGGAACACGACCGAGGGCATGAACTTCGTCGCCGGCGGACTGGAACTGGGAGCGGGCGACGAGGTCCTAATGTCCTCCATGGAGCATCCTGCAGGGATCCACCCCTGGCGGCTCAAGGCGGCACGCCACGGGATCACTGTGATGGACGTTCCCATCGGACTCCCCCCGCAGAGCGTCGAAGAGGTCACCGACGCGTTCGAGCAGGCGATAACACCGCGGACGAAGGTGATCAGCATCAGTCACACGGTATTCATCTCGGGTCTCATCGCTCCTATCAAGGAGTTGGCCGAGATCGCCCACCAGCGCGACATACTTCTGCTCGCTGACAGCGCGCACGGCCTGGGGATGCTGAACCTCGACATGAAGGAGCTGGGCGCGGACTTCTTCACCTCGAGCCCCTACAAGTGGCTGGGCGCGCCCACCGGCTGCGGCCTGTTGTACGTGAGGCAGGAAGTACAGGACCGATTGTGGCCGACGATCGCGTCGTCGGGCTGGGACAGCGATACGACGGCCCGCAGGTTCGAGACGCTGGGTCAGCGCGCCGACCCGATACTCATCGCGCTGGGTGAAGCCATCGATTTTCAGAATGTGATCGGCAAGGACCGAATCGAGCGGCGGGTCAGGACCCTGGCGAGCCATCTGAAGGCGGGGCTAGAGGAGATCCGCGGGGTGCGGCTGCACACGAGCCACGACCCGTATCTGAGCGGCGGCCTCACCGCCTTCTCGCTCGAAGGTGTGGAGGCGGAGCGGATCGTCAACTACCTACGAGAGAAGTACAACATCGTGATAAGGACGATCGGGAGCGAAGAGGCGGGAACGCGCGGTGTGCGGGTGTCGACCCATATCTTCGTAGACCTGCGCCAGGTGGACATGGTGTTGGAAGGGGTGAAGCACCTCGCCGATCACGCCTGAAGGTCGGCTGGGTCGGCGGCGGGAGGACGAGCTGTGGTCCTGCTGCGGCGACCAGGCTAGCTCGCGAGCAGCTACGTACCGGGCGGTGGGGGCGGGTCCGGTCGCATGATGAACCCGCGCGCCGCCTCGCGGATAGTCTCGAGCTCCGGGCTCTTGAAGACGCGCCAGCCATCGGCGGTTCGCTTGAGCGTCATCACGCGGACCTCGGGTACGGCGCCGCTCAGCTGGGCGCTGCTGCGATAGACGACGTGGGCCAGCTCCGGCGGTTCTTCCACGGTCCCGAGTATCTCGATATCCTCGATGACGATGAAATAGAGGACCCCACGGATGTGGCGGTTCATCGCCTCCATGACGGCGACGAACACGTCGGCGGAGGCGAGCTCGCGGTATTCGGTCTCGCTCATGTCGTTGAAGATCGCCGCGATGACCTTACCGGACGTGTCGGCCTCTACCAGGATGTCGATCCGCTGATGGATACGCTGCAGAGCTTCGGGGTGCATGCGGCGCGCCGCCGCACCCCAGGCGGCGACGCGGATGGCGGTTTGAAACTCGGCAGCGACCGAATCGGGCGCCGCGGGGATCGGGCGCTGGGCCCAGGCCGTCACAACGGCGCTCGGTACGGCCGCCAGTGTAAAAGCGAGCGCGCTGCAGTAGCTGCGTCTCATTCCTGGACCCTCAGTACGTGCGCCGCCGGACATCGTTGACGTCGGATGACATGGGGCTCCGGCAGACCTACTGCCGTCCCCTGAGCCCGAAATATCCACCAATGAAAGCGATGACGAAAACCACCGCTTCATTGAACGCAGCGAAACTCGCGACGAACGGTGTCGGCAGGAGGTTGATACCCACGGCGGCGGCGACAGTCGCGGCGAGGCCCAGAAGTGTGCCGGCGATGACGTAGTACCACCAGGACTTTCGCCTCTCGGGGTCCACGCCCCCTCGCTTCTGGTAGCCGCGGGCAAGCCCCCCCAGAACGCCGCCCAGTAGCGCCGAAATCAGGAAGGCGAGGGGAAATGTGAAATCGACGATGACCTCAGCCGCCGGGAGCGCCGGGCCAGCGGCTCGGACCGTCGCCGAACCGAGCGACCGGGAGCGGAGTGCGGCTTCCGCTGTGCCGGCCTCATCGAGCGTGACACGCGCCGGCTCCGGGACAGCTCGGTCAGAAGACAGCACCACTACGCGTGCCCGATCTATCAGGCCTGTGTATAGGATCGTCAGTGTAGCGACGTCGAGGCCCCAACCCTGAATCCGGCGCGGGGACGCCTCCAGTTTGAGTTCCGGCTGAATGACCGGTATCGAGGCCTCCAGGCGCGCCTCGAGCGCCGGGATTACAATGCCGACATCGACCGAGTCTCCCGGCGTCAACGCGACGACCCGTACGCGCTCGTACGGCAGGTTGGTGTGATCGATCAACAGGTCGACCGGCGAGATCGAATCCGCATTCGCCGTCACGGCAAAGGCGATCGGGTCAGTAAGCTGCTTTCGCACCTGCGGGTCGAGCCTGTCCTCGAGGCCGAGCATGAACGAGCCGCTGAAAGCCCGCCCATCGTAGCGCAGGCCCCCTCCTTCTATGACGACCACCGGCTGCAGACCCACTAGGCCGGCTTCCTCGCTCACTCCCAGCGCGTCAAGCGGTAAGCGCAGGCGGTAGCTCCCCACGGCCGTCTCCGGCCAGCCAGGAGGCACGGGCTCGGCAACCGCCGGCTCGTCCCCCTGCATGACGATGAAGCTCCCAGGATCGACCATGACCGACCGCACACCCCAACGGAGCATCTCGGTACTTCGAGGTTTGACGAAGCGCAGCTCAGCGCCCGCCGGCCGCTCGGAGAAGTAGCGCTCGAGCTCGGCACTCGTGACCTCTCGCTCCTGAGCGATCGTGGTGTTGGTCGCTATCCAGGCGAACACCAACAGACCTACGCATACCCTACGCATCTCTTAGCACTCCCGGCCCGGCTGGTTCGCGCGGCGCGTCAGATTGCAGGATCAAAACCTGAAGGTCGGACCCCAGTTCACCCGAAAGTTGTGGGACGAGACGCCCAGCATGTCGGTCAGCCAGAAGTCGGCCCCGTCCAGGCGGAAACCCACGTCCTCCAACCAACGGAACTCGACCCCTAGCCCCAAGACGATGACCGGACTGCTCTCACTGGTGCCCACGGTGTTGTAGCCGGCCGCTCCCGCCCCGACCAGCAGGAAGGGATCGACCGGCCGCCGGGAGCGTAACGGGTGCCAGCGTACCTGCAGCTGAGCGTGGCCGAGGAGCCCGTCGGTCTCGGCATCGTCCGTGAAGGTCAATCCGCTCTCGAGCTCGAGCCAGAGGTTCCCCAAGACACCGTAGGCGTATCGGAAGCCGCTATTGAAGCCGGCGTTGAGCGGCAGCTTGTCCTGGGCGTAGAGGCCCCCCATGAAGAAGTCGATCTCGTGCTGCTTCGTCGCCTCGATTTCTGGTGCCCCAGTCTGGGCAGCGACTGTATGTGGCCAACCGGTAGCGGCGGTCACGAGAAACATGAGTAGCCCCAGGGTGCGCGAGATCCGTGCCGGCATGGTCGGGTCCTTATGGTTGGAGAACATGGCTGGAGAGCCCAAGCTTCGAGATCCGACCCTCGATAATAGGGCTTGCCAGTTTCCGCAAGGCTCGCCGGCCCAAAGCCGATCAAGGGCGTCGGGCTGCACGGCTCAGGGGCCGGCTCGCCCCTTCACAGTCGCAGAAGCCTGGCTGAAGTACGTAGCGAGCATCGCATCGATCGATGCCTGGAGCAGCGCGCGCAACAGAGCCGGGTTGTGGATGCCGTTACCGCCACTGGGATGCGAGGAGAAGGTGATCCCAAAGGCCTCGCCGTCGCCGAAGTAAGGGCGCTCCGCGGTGTGGGCGAGCTGCGCGTTCCACAGCGCTCCTTCGGCGACAGTGACCACATCATCGGTGACATCGAGCTCGAACGGGTCGCCCAAGGCGACGACGCCGGGAAACAGGCCACGATCGGACGCATCTATGACATGGTCGTTATCGGTGTCGAGCCAGAGCGAGTCGAGGTATACATGCAGTTCTTCCTGGAGACCGAGGTAGAGCTGTAGCGCCTCGGCCTCGCTGCTGTGGCAGGTCGCGCAAGCCCCGAAGTCGCGCTCGAAGACGTCGCACGGCTCCAGCGTGGGGACTCCCGCCGGGTCCGTACAGGCGAGCGCCTTGAAGAGATGGCCGACCGAGTTAAAGACGAAACCGCCGGTGTTCGGGTCTTCGACCACGAAGTTCGAGACGTGGCAGGTCGCGCACAGCCGCTCGTTCATCTCATTCCCATGCGGCCCGAGCGCCGGCATCTCGAACCCCGCAGGCTGCCAACCGACGTTCTGACCCAACACAAGCGGCCCCTGGGCGCCGTGCGGTCCGTACTTGGCCGGCGGCGTTCCTCGATTCGCGTGACATCGTACACAGAGGTTGTTCTCGAAGGTGTGGTCGGTGATGTCTGCACGGAGGTCGGCGGAGAAGAACGAGCCGTGCGGGTCGTGACAGACGGCGCAGACGATGGGCTGGTTCGCGCCGTCGTCGGCCTCTAAATAGGACGGCGACTCGAAGAACTTCTTCTCCAAGGCTGCATTGCCCTCGTGGCACGGTTTGCACTCCGGTGACTCGCCGGCCCTTCCCGCCTGGGCGGGCACGGTGCCGTGGCGCGACTGGCTCCATTGGTCGACGTACGGGTGGTGAGTACCGGTGTGGCACTCACCGCAGCCTTTCGATAGCTCCGGGCCGACGGAGATCGGCGCCAGCGGGGGCGGCCCGGGCAGGCTTAGCCAATGCTCGGGCCCGGGTCCATGGCACGACTCGCACTGCACGTCCGTAAACTGCTCGCCGGGCTCTACATTGAAGCCGGCCGGCTCGTCTATCGTGTTGCCGCGCTCGCTGACCGAGTGACAGCCCTCGCACACCGGTCGGGCGGAACCGCTGGCCTGCAAACCTTCCCAGGCAATGGCGTGGAGCGTCGACACCCAACTCAGCTGTTGCGATGAGTGACAGCCAGCGCACGGTGTCACCTTTTCTGCCGTGTCGAGATAGCCATAGAGGCCGAAGGGGTCACCCTCCACCGTCACATCGGCATCGGCGCTCACCTCCTCACTGGTGGCGCTGATCGTCGCCAAGCCTCCCCTCAGGCCGACGACCACGCCCGGCAGCTCCGGGACGAGGGCGACGGTGGCGGAGTTCGAGGTCGACCAGTCGATCGGACGATCGGGCAGCGGATTCCCATCCGCGTCCCGCGGTGTAGCCTGGAACTCATGGTCCCAGCCGATCTGCAGCGTCTTCGCATAGGTATCCAGCTCGACGGAGGAGACGGGAACGCCGAGAACGCCGTAGGTGCTGAAGCTGGTAATCGCGCCGCTCACCTGGTTGGCGACCGCGTTGGCGGCGCTGCCGTCGACCTCGGTCCAGACTGACCCGACGACCTCGAACAGGCGAAGCTCATCTTCGCGAACACCGCCTGACAGGCCGCCTTCGTCGTACCTGACGGTCAGCTGGACCGGTTGGGCGAAGCTGGTGCCTGCAGGCCCGAAAAGGTACGCCGCGCCAATGACGATCCGTGGGTCCTGCGGAAAGTTGGTGGCACTCGCAACGGTGACCTTGATGTCTCTGGAGACGGCCCCGGCCGGAAACACGAGAGTGACGTTCCCGCCGGAGAAAGTCAGAGTGCCGCCATCGGGTCCCATGTTCGTGGGTACATCAATCACATCGGTGATTCCACCGCCGTCGCCGCCGCCACAGGTGTTGAGAGTGAGGACGACCGAAGTGATCGCGATGAAGTAGCCGCATCGGCGGCTCCAGCTGGGCCGGCGCATGGGAACATCCCTCCGTCCGATGAGGTCACCCATGCGCTCGCCTCACCCGCCCCGCAGCGTCCACCGCACATCAGAGCAGGCGAACGCACAGGAACAGCATGGCGTGCCATCGGCCAGGCACAGCACAACTTTCTCAAAAGGGCGAGTGTAATCTAGGGCCCGGTCTCTCGCCGGCAACCAGACAACGCCCCGCAGCTCGGATCGAACTGCGGGGCGTCTCGAACATCCCTAACTGCCAGCGGATGGGCTATGTGCTCTGCAGCAGGTGTCTTTCGATAGCCAGGTCGGTGCGGCCCCTCAACGTATGGGGTGCGATCCGCCCACAGAGCCCCAAGCCATTAACCGGCTTACACATGCGGTAGCACCAGTTGGTGCGGCTCTTCGTCAAAGGACAGCCCCAGGTCCCGCGGAAGGTCACAGTGCGGTGGGGACGGCTCCTCCTCACGCGGCGAACAGCCATAGGATAACTCACGAGTGTCGACGGAGGGGCCATCGCACGCACTAATTATATCAATAATTGTTAAATATGAAACTCCGCACGGGCCAGCCCTACCAGGGTGACCCGGGGGCGCCTTGGATATCGCGAATGATCTTCAGGTGATGCCGGGTGTGAATTTCGATGATGTTCAGCCACTGACGGGGCGTTAGGTCGCCGAACGCGAAGTGGTTTACGCGGCCCCGGGCATGATCGATCTGTTGCAGCCTCGACTCCAATCGGTCGAGCGCCCGGCGCGACTGGACCAGCAGGCTACCCAGCTGCTGCTTCGAGCCGGTCTGCGCCCGGGCGCCCTGCGGCGCCTTGCCTACCCCTCTCGGTATCCAGCCGGTGAACAGCACCATGCGACCGACCAGCGAAGGTCGGCCGCCGCCGGGGGCATCCGGCTGCACGGCCTGCTCGATAGCGCCGGCCATGGCCTGGGTCGCCCGTGCGATGTGGTCGAGCTGGTCGGCTACGCTCCAGGCCGAGATCCGCTCGGCCCGGTAGAAGAGGCGTTCGTCGTTTTCGGCGGCCAGCTTTTCCAACTGGTCGCACTGTTGCAGCAGGGCGTCGTAGGCCTTGCGGCAACGCGGTTCGGCGGTCTCGGCCGTACTCGTCGAGCTCATGTTCGGACCTCGACTAGTTGGGCGGACCGGAGTTGACTTTGAGCTGCGTCACCCGGGTGGTCACCTGGATGCTACCAGAGTTCAGCATGCGCTCCAACTCCTCCATCCGCGACCC
>JASFTI010000024.1:0-20139 GCA_050053635.1 Gemmatimonadales bacterium | reverse complement strand
GCGATCGTCCACAAGAACAGCTCGAGGGCCAGGCCGAGGTGCCGGTAGCCGGCGATCGTGTAGAGGTCCAGGATGAGGATCTGCATGCCGGGACCCAGGGCGCTCAATACGGTCAGCAGCCGGCGATCGTCTCGCAGCCCCTCGGCCGTCTCCTCGTCGCCGCGCGCCACGAGCGGCGCTGCCGCCCAGCGATCGATCCGCTGGACGAGGACGTCCTGCCAGCCGTAGATCCAGTTGTAGGCGGCGATCAGCCAGCGCAATAGCCCCAAGGCGAGGGGGCGCTCCTCGTAGTAGATCCGGTCGTAATTGGTCAGCCGCTCCTTGACCAGGCTCGTCCGATCGCCGCCTCGCCGTTGCCGGTAGCGCACCTGGTAGTAGTTGTAGACGGAGCCCTGCAGCAGGCCGAGTACGAGCGCCGCCGCCGCTAGTGCCGCCGCGTAGGTGACGGGCCGTTCCCGCGCCACGGCGATGGCGAGCGCCAGGTAGACAGCGGTGCTGATGACCGCATCGCCGATCGAGTCGAGGAAACGACCGACCCGAGAGGGGCGGACCTGCAGACGTGCCAGCGAGCCGTCAGCCGCGTCGAGGATGTTCTTGACCTGGATCAAGGCCGCGCCCAGCAGCGCGTATTGGTAGCCGCCGACGGCGTAGCAGAAGGCGGCCACGATCCCTATCACCCCCCAGACTACCGTGACATCGGCCGCGACCACCTTTGTATCGCGCAACCGCTCGGCGATCCACACCGCCAGTGGCCGCGCGTAATCGCTCAGGTCAACGAAGCGCGCCGACTTCGGGACTTTGCCGGCTGTGGCTCGCTCGTCCATGGTCGCCTAAGTTAGGTGCTCCGCGAGAGCTCCACCAACCCTCGAAAAGGGATGACGATCGGTTACCTGACTCGGGCCGTCCACTTCTCCGCCACGCACCGCTACCACCGGCCCGACTGGAGCGAGGAAGAGAACCGGCGACGTTTCGGCGAGGCCGCGGCCGCAGAGGGTCACGGCCACAACTACCGCTGCGAGGTTACCGTGTGCGGGCCGATCGATCCTGATACCGGCATGGTCATGGACCTCACCGAGCTCGACCGGTTGCTCGACGCCGAGATCGTTCACCGCTTCGATAACAGGCACATCAACACCGCCGCCGGTGAGTTCGGCCCCGGTCGCGCCCTGCCGACCACCGAGAATCTGGCCCTTTACGTCCTGGAGAAGATCAGCCCGGCGCTCCCTGCAGGAGTCCGAGTCCATCGCGTGCGAGTGCAGGAGGATCGGGATCTCTGGTCGGACGTCTACGGGTCGGACTCGACCGACTAATCCGTCACCGGTTGGACTACGACCAGCCGCTCGAGCTCGTCCAGCGCTTCCGGGAAGTCCGCGAAGGCCAGGGCATAGCACGGTACCTGCGCCGCCAGCCGGGCCAGGGCGTCGAAGTCGCGGCGCGCCGCGTCGCCCAGCCGGGCCAGCAGCAGTCGGCGCAGCGCTTCCGCCGCACTGGTCCGCTCCAGCGCCGCAACCTCAGCACTCTCCAGAAACACGATCGCCGTCGGCCAGCGTGGGCCCGAGTCGACGGGGCCCGCCGTCCGCGGGCCGAGCCACAGGTAGGCCCCGCAGAGGCGCGCGCCACGGACGTCGCCCGCCTCTATCCCCAGGCTCTGCAGGCCCGTCTCGTGCACCCGGACCGAGCGATCGAAAGGGTGGACTTCACCGCTCGCCGGGTCGATGAGCAACGCATCGTCGGCGAGGGCGCTCATGCCACGGAGGTATAGGCCGAGGGTCAGCGTCGACTTCCCCGCGCCCGACGGGCCCACCAGCAACAGGCAGTGCGCACCGGTACAAACCGCTGCCCCGTGCAGGTGCACGAAGGCGCCCGCGTCCTCCAGCAGCGCCCCGGTGAGCTCCGACTCATAGTAGAGCACCGCTTCGCCCGCGTCTGCCGCCTCCCAGTCGCCGCTGGGCCCGACGAGCCGATACGAGCCGCCCTCCCGCTCGAGCGAAATCGTACTCTCAACACCGTCGCAGGGATCGACGCGGTAACGGTCGTAGAAGCTCTCCAGCAGGGCCCGCAACCCGGGAACCCGCAGGCGAACCGCCAGGGTCCGGCCGCCAGCGGGGAGACGATAGTGGAGCATCGACTCGGCGGTCACGGCAGAGGTGGCTATTACTCTTTCCTCTCGACCGGCTGCTTCGGGCTGGGCTGCTTCTGGCTGGGCGGCGGGTGCCTCTCAGAGGGCGCCGGCGCGCCGGGCTGCTCGGTGGTGGACGGTGCCGCGGGCATCGGGTGCGTGTGGTGGTGACCGGGCAGCGAGCCGCCCTGGGCCAAGAGGTCCGGGGCCACGGCGAACGTGGCGACCAGCGGTGCGGCATACCCCGCGCCGCGGGCCAGCTTCAGCAGGAACTCTCTACGGGTGGGATCCTGGCGGTTCATTCCCCCGACCTCCCTTCCGCCGGTGCCTCAGTCTGCTGGAATGCCGGCTCGGCGCGCGCCGCATCCAGCTCCCTAGCCACCAATCTATACACCTGGGCTGGGCCGCCTAGTTCCGGGTAACGGGCCAGCAACTCTCGGGCGATCTCCGCGAGGGTCCGGCTGCCGTCCATCAGCTCCAGGGCATCCCGGCTCTGGCGGCCCCGGGCCGTGAGCCTCGGTCTGCGGTCGAGGCGGGCAGCCTGTAGCCGCGACGCCGACAAAGGAGTGCCCCTGAACGTGTTTCCCTCGCGCCGACCGCTCGGTGCCGTCACTCGCCAGCTCCACCACTCGGGCTCCGCCGGCGACGCTCCCAGGGTCAGGATCCGCGCCACGACCTCCTCACCGGCCTCGACCTCCAGTGGCTCGAGGAGCGGAAGCAGTTGCTGATCCCAGCCGCTGGATCGCCCCGATGGAGCGTTCGAGTACAGCACACCGTCCGCCAGTTCGAAGTCCAACCAGAGACCGATCCCATGCAAGGTACCGGATCGCTGCACAGGCCAGCGCACTTCCCGATCCAGACCGAACGAGTCGACTGCCAGAGGGTCCAGCCGCGCCAGCTCCACCGGCTCGCCCAGCAGGACGTCCGGGCCCCAGGAGGCCGGGTGGAGCCGGTTCAGCAGCTCGCTGCAGAGGCGCTGCACGTCCAGGCCGTACGCCACGTCGTCGGGCCACGGTGCGAGCGCGCCGTAGGTGTCGGGGCAACAGACGGGCGCCGCCAACAGTCTAATCCGTCGTGGGATCGATGTGGCGCCGGGTCTCAGCCAGCGCGTCCTAACATCGAGGAGTGTCTCGGCTGTCTCTGGATGATAGAGGTACGGTGCGAAGTCCTCGAAGACGAGGACATCGGCCTGCTGCGGCGGCTCTAGCCGCTCGGTGCGGCCGCGCAGGAAGGTGATCCGCTCGGCCAGCCCATTGTCGGCCGCGAGCCCGCGGGCCAGATCGATCACCGGGTCGTCCTCTACGGCGAGGACGCGGGCGCCGGCCCGGGCGGCGAACATGGCATAGGTCCCGATGCCGGTGCCCAGATCGAGGACCGACTGGCCCGGCGAGACCGCGGCCTCTATGGCGCGCCTAAAGGCGTCGACCCGCGGGGCATCGGCCAGAAAGTGCAGGTAATCGAGGGTGGCCATCCGACTAACCGCCGAGATCGAGGAGCCCGGCCTCGCGAAACCGCTCGAGCGCCGCACCGACGTCGGCCGCGGCTTGCTGCGGCTCGATGCCGTACGCCTCCCGGAGCGCCTCGGCGATCTCGCCCGGCGAATGCTCGCCGGTACAGTGGCTCCAGATGAGAGCGGCGGAGAGGTTCAGGACGTGCAGCTCGTTCGCGGCGGGGTCGAACAGGACCCACTCGTCGTCCACCTGCCGAAACAGCACATCCGCTCGGGCCTGGGGGTGGCCTGTAGGCCGGTTCGCCATAAGCTTCAAGCTAGGCCAAAGCATAGGGGTTGCCAACTGGAGGTGCGGATCGTCCGCCCAACGCTCCTCGCGAACCAGGTGTTTGTCTAGTTAGGCGCGATCGATGACCGCCGGAAGCGAGGCTCTAAACCCGGTCAGCGACGAGCCACAGCTCGTCGCCCGCGCCCGGCGCGGCGACCGCGAGGCCTTCGCCGCTCTCGTGGAACGCTACGCCGACCAGGCGTTCGCCGTCGCCTACGGGTTCCTCCAGCACGTGGAGGACTCGGAGGACCTCGTGCACGACGCCTTCATACGTGCGCTGGAGCGGATCGACTCGCTCGAGCCCGGCAGCTCGTTTGGGGCCTGGTTTTACCGCCTGCTGGTCAACGCCGCCCTCAACCGGCGCAAGTACCTGGCAAGGCGGAGAATGGAGGACGTGCCGATGACGGCGGCCGCGCGGGAGAGCCCGGCGATCGACTCGCAGAGGGCCGAGTTGCGAAGCCGCCTGGCGTGGGCGCTCGGCAAGCTGCCGGCCGAGCTCGAGACGATCGTGGTCCTCCACGACCTGGAGGGGTTCACGCACCCGGAGATCGCTCGCGTCCTGGAGATCCCCGAGGGCACCTGCCGGTCCCATCTGTCGAGGGCGCGGCGCATGCTGCGGGACCTGTTGAAGGAGTACCAGCATAACGGCTGAGCGAACGAGGCGGGATCATGGTTGACACTGGTAGCGACAAGCCGCTCGAGGGGCTCGAGGCGCTAAAGGCGCCGCAACGCTCCGACGCGCAACGGCGCGCCACCTACGAGCGCATCCTGGCGAGCGCGGAGTTGCCCTTGGCGCGGCGCCGCAAGCCGGCTTCCTCCTGGGAGGTGCTGGCCGCCTGGGGCCGCCCCGGCTTGGTGGCGGCGAGCATCGCGCTGGCCATCCTGGCCGGCTCGCTCCAGCCGTGGCGCGCCTGGCAGCAGCCGCCCCAGCCAGTCGTTTTGGAGGAAGTGGTCCAGACAGTTGGGGATCGCGAAGGAGTGCCGGCGATGCTCGTGGCGTACAGCGAGCCCGACTTCGACGCCGTGGCCGCCGCGGCGCTACTCGAGAGAAACGGGAATGGAAGCCTTATTCCCGAGAACGCTGAACAGCGGTGAACACAGATGAACGAGAAGTCTAGATTCTGGGCGCTCGCCCTGCTGGTCGCCGTCTTCCTGGTGGGCGGCGCCGCCGGCGCGGCCGTCGACCGGCTGCTGGTCGGCGACCGCGAGGTGTCGTCCAGCCAACGCGGGCGCTCCACTGACCGTGATCGTCGGCGCAGCTACGTGGACTGGCTGGCCGCCAAGCTCGAACTGACCGAGGAGCAGAAGACGGAAGTCCGGGTAATCCTGGAGCAGCACCGCGAGCAGGTCTCCGATCTCTGGCGCGAGATGCGTCCCAGATACGAGGAACTGCAGCAGCGGGCGCGGGCCGAGATCCGGGGAACCCTGAGCGAGGAACAGGCGGCCGCTTACGATGCGTTGCTCGAGAAGCAACGTCAGCATCGCGACCGCGACGACGATCGCGGCCGCGGCAACAACAGGGAAGAGGACCGAAGATAGATCATGAAGAACCGACGTAACCTTACGGCAGCTGCGGTGCTATTTACCCTGATCGCCGCGGCGTGCGCGGAAGAGCAGACAACCCGCCCGTTCCAGGTAGTCGCCGCCACGACCCAGACCCTCACCGTCTCGGCCGAGGCCGCAGGCATCATCGAGCCGGTGACCACGGTCGAGATCAAGTCGAAAGCTTCCGGCGAAATCCTCGACCTGCCGGTCGAGACCGGCGACGTGGTCGAGGAGGGCCAACTGCTGGTCCAGGTCGATCGGGTCGACGCGCGCCAGGGGCTCGCCCAGGCCCAGGCCGACCTCGAGGTGGCACAAGCCCGGCTGAAGATCGCCGAGTCGCAGCTCGACCGCGCGAACCGGATGCTCGAACAGGAGATCATCAGCGACCAGGACTACGAGCAAGCCGAGCTGGAGCATGCGAACGCCAAGGCGCAGCTCGTCCGCTCGGAGGCGGCGCTCGAGACCGCCAGGGAACGGATGTCGGAGACGACGATCCGTGCGCCGATCGCCGGCACGATCATCGCCCGCACCGTCGAGGTCGGCAACGTGATCTCCTCAGCGACTCAGGTCGTGGGTGGCGGCACGCTGCTCATGACGATGGCCGATCTGAGCGAGGTGCAGGTGCGCACGCTGGTGGACGAGACCGATATCGGCCGTGTGCAGCCGGGAATGCTGGCTGAGATCTCCGTCGAGGCTTACCGCGACCGGTCCTTCCAGGGCCACGTGCTCAAGATCGAGCCCCAGGCCGTAGTGACCCAGAACGTGACCATGTTCCCGGTGATCATCAGGATCGCGAACACCGAAGGCCTGCTGAAGCCCGGTATGAGCGCCGAGGTCGTCATCCAGGTGGCCGGCACCGAGAACGCCGTTACCGTACCCACCCAGGCCGTCCATCCTACCGACGACGCCAGGGACGTCGCCAGTCTCGCCCTCGGCATCGACAGCGAGCAGTTCGATCGGATGCTGGCGGCGAACACGCCCCAAGAGGCAGCCGCGACGGGCGGCCCGGCCCCGGGCTCCCACGGCGACGGCCAACAGGGGCTGTCGCGCGAACAGGCTCGTGCGCTGATGGAGAAGGTACGTAGCGGCGAGCAGCTCACGCCCGAGGAGCAGCGGCAAGTGAACGAGTTGCGCCGCCGGTTCGAGAGCGGCCAGGGCATGGGGGCGCTGGGGCAGAACTCGCGGCGCTCCAACGGCCAGATGGCCGGCGTCGTTTTCGTGCTGCGGGATACCGCGATCGTCCCCGTCCCCGTGCAGGTAGGCGTGACGGATTGGGAGGACATCGAGGTGCTCTCGGGCCTCCAACCCGGTGACTCCGTCTGCATGCTCCCTACGGCTTCCCTTCTGCGGGAACAGGCCGAGATGCTCGAACGCTTCCAGCGCTTCCGCGGAAGCGGCGTTCCGGGAATGCAAAGACAGGGGAGCTAACTGCACATGATCTGGGAGACCATCAAGGTCGCGCTGGCGGCGCTGCGCGCAAACAAGATGCGCTCGTTCCTCACGATGCTGGGGATCATCATCGGCGTCGGCGCCGTGATCACCGTGGTAGCGATGGGCGAGGGAGCGCAGCGCGCGGTCCAAGAGCAGATCGAGTCGCTGGGCACGAACCAGCTCACCGTCTCCTCGGGCTGGCGGATGCACCGGGGCGTCGGGGCCGCCGGCGGCACCTTCATCGGGATAGACGACTACGAGGCGCTCAAGGCCGAAGCCCAGCTCCTCTCGGCCGTCGTTCCCGAGACGAGCACCGAGCTGCAGGTCGAGCTACTGAACCGGAACGCCAGCGTCCGGGTCCTGGGTACTGTACCCGACTACCTCAGGGTGCACGGCAGGGAGATAGAGTATGGCCGATTCTTCGGGCAGCCGGAAATGGTGGCCCGCAGGACGGTGGTCGTACTGGGCTCGAGCCTGGCGGCACGGCTCGCCGATTACCCGGAGCAGATCGTCGGACAGACGGTGCGGATCCGCGCCATCCCGTTCGAGGTGATCGGTGTCTTGGCGCCGTCCGGCGAGATGGGCGGCTTCTACAGCGTCGACGACCGGGCCATCATCCCGCTGTCCACCGCCCACTACCGGATCAGCGGCAGTGACCGGCTCTCATCGCTGACACTCGAGGTCGCCTCACCGGAGTTGGTCAACCAGGCGGTCGTGGAGGCGGAGCGTATCATCCGGCGCGAGCACCACCTGGGACCGGGGGACCAGAACGACTTCATGATCCGCAACCGCACCGACCTCATGTCGACGTTCCAGGAAACGACCCAGACGTTTTCTGTTCTGCTGGCCGGGATTGCCCTCGTCAGCCTCATGGTCGGTGGCATCGGCATTATGAATATCATGCTGGTCTCGGTGACCGAGCGCACCCGCGAGATCGGCGTACGCAAGGCCATGGGCGCAACACGGAGGAACATCCTCTTCCAGTTCCTGGCGGAGGCGCTGACCCTTTGCATGCTCGGGGGGCTGTTCGGGCTGCTGACGGGGGCCGGGGCCGCCGTCGCCCTCTCACACTTCGCGAACTGGAACACGGCGGTAGCCCCCGCAGCTGTCGGGCTGGCGCTGGGGTTCGCGGCGGCCGTGGGCCTGTTCTTCGGCATCTACCCGGCGCGGCGCGCCGCAAGCTTGGACCCGATCGTCGCCTTGCGCTACGAGTAACGCTGTGAGGAGCGGGCCCAGGAGCGGGCAGTAAAAGAGGGCGGGTCCCCGGCTGCAACCCGCCCTGTCATCTATCTGGAGCTCGAGGCCGCTGCCGGTCTACTCCATGAGGCGGAGCGGCATGACCAAGCAGAGGTAGTCTTGCTCACCGCCAACCGGCTCGAAGGTCGCAGGCCGCTCGGGCGCGCTGAGGCTGACCTTGACCTCGTCGGTACCGACGTAGCGGAGTACCTCCAGTAGGTACTGCGCGTTGAAGCCGATCTCTATAGGCGCGCCCTCGTAGGAGATGGGCAGCTCGTCCTCGGCCTCCCCCAAGTCAGGCGTCTGCACTGCCAAGGCAAGCTTCTCAGGGCTGAAGCTCAAACGCACCCTGTGCGTCTGGTCGGACGCTACGATTGCCATCCGCTTGATCGCCGCGGTCAGTTCACCACGGTCTGCCACGCACTCCTTGTCGTGCGTCTTAGGCAGGACCTGCTCGTAGTTGGGGTAGGGTCCCTCGATCAGCCGGGTATAGACCTCGGTGCGCGTGGTGCGGAACCCAAGGTGGCTCTCGGAACGTGCGATCTCCAGTTCGTCCTCAGCGTCAAACAAGCGCTCGACCTGCTGGAGCGCCTTCGGTGGCACAATCAGATCCTCCTCCCCCACCCCGACACCCAGCTGCAGGCCCATCTTGGCCAAGCGATGACCGTTGGTGGCCACCATCCGCATCTCGCTGCCACGGACCTGCCAGAGCACACCGTTGAGCACCGGTCGCGTTTCCTCCCCCGACACCGCGAAACTGGTGTGAGCACTCAGAGTCTGCAGCTCACCACCGCGCAGCTTCCAGCCCTCGGCAAAAGGCACATCGGGAAAGGACGGATACTCCTCGCTGGGGAGTGTATTCAGCCGGAACCTCGACTTGCCACAGACCAGCACCGCTCGACCACCTTCTGACTCGAGCTGCACCGGAGCATCCGGGAGCTCACGAGCAATGTCAGCCACCTTCTTGGCAGGGACCGTCACCGCCCCCTGCCGCTCGACGTCGGCCGGGGTCTGAACAGTGACCGATATATCCAAGTCGGTACCCCTGACCCGCAGGCCATCCTCGACCGTCTCCACCAAGATGTTGGACAGCACGGGCAGCGTCGTGCGCGTAGGGATCGTCGCAGCTACAGCGGACAACCCTCTCTGGAAGTTCTCGCGCGTGATCGTAACCTTCATCGTGGATCACCTGTCAGTTGAGGTCTCCCGGATTCCCCGGCCCAGATGATTCTACTGTCTCTAATAGAATAGTCTAGAGTAGTAGTAGTAGGGGTGTGGATTCGTGGGCAAGAGGCGGTGGGAGGGGGTGCTTTGGGACTGGGGTGGGGGTGGTGGGGTGCGGGGGGGTGTGGAAGGGTTGGGGAGGGAGCGGGGGCGGGCTGGAAGGTCTGGGGATGGTGAGTGGCGGGTGTGGAGTAGTATGGGGGCTATCCACAGAGCCTGCACGGATACTTCCACACGGGGGTGCTATTCCAGTTTGGCGCGGAGTGCGTTGACGCGGTTGCGGAAGTCGGCGTCCTTAGCCAGCTGCTCTTCGACTTTCTGGATAGAGTGAATGACGGTGGAATGGTCGCGGCCCCCGAAGCGGCGGCCGATCTGGGTATAGGGTAGGTCGAGCAGCAACTTTTGGAGGTACATCGCGACCTGGCGAGGGTCGGTGACCCGGCGCTGTCGCTTCTTGGAGTAGAGTTCCGGCACGGAGACGCCGAATGCGTCAGCGACCACAGCCTCGATGTCCTCTGGTGTGACTTCCTTGATGGGCCCGAGGCTCCGGCCCAGCACCTGCTCAGCAAGCTCTGGTGAGATCTCGCGTAGAGTGAGGGAACTGTAGGCCAGGAGCTTTATGACGGCGCCTTCGAGTTCGCGGACGGATGAGCGGCAGCGCTCGGCGATGAATGTGAGGACGTCGTTCGGGATTGAGAGGCCGTCTTGGGCAGCCTTCGATTGGAGAATCGCCACGCGGGTCTCGAAGTCCGGCGCCCGGATGTCAGTGACGAGGCCCCATTCGAAGCGGGAGATCAGACGCTCTTGGAGCCCGGGGATCTCCTTAGGCGGCCGGTCACTGGTCAGGACGATCTGCCGCTGAGTATCGTATAGGGCGTTGAAGGTGTGGAAGAACTCCTCCTGGGTACCCTCCTTCCCGGCCAGGAAGTGGGCATCATCGACCAGCAGCACGTCGATACGCCTATAGCGGCTGTGGAACTGTGTCGTCTGCCGGGCCTGAATGGCTGCGATCAGCTCGTTGGTAAACTGCTCGGTCGGCACGTAAGCGACGCGGCTCCCGGGAAACTTCGCCAGTACAGCGTTGCCGATGCCATGCATGAGGTGGGTCTTCCCTAAGCCCACGCCACCATAAATGAACAGCGGGTTGTAAGCGCGGCCCGGGGCATCGGCCACGGCCTGGCACGCCGCCGCCGCCAGCTCGTTGTTGCTGCCGACAACGAAGCTCTCCAGGGTATAACGCGGGTTCAGCGTCCCGATCATCGGCTGCGGCTCGGGAGCTTCCGGGCCGGCACGGTCGGGCAGCTCTTCCAGGCCGACCACGGGCATCGGGTGGAAGACGGGCGGCGTGTCTCCCTCACGACGGCGACACTCGAAGGAGACCCTGAACTCGGCTCCGAACAGGCCCTGCGCCAGGGAGCTGAGGAGCTCGCCGAACTTGCTCTCGATCCATTCGACGGCAAACTCGCTGGGCGCACCGACCACCAGCTGGTCGCTCGACAGGGCCAGCGCTTTCGTCGGGTCGAGCCAGGTGCGGCAGGTCTGTTCAGGAAGCGTCGCCCTGGCGCTCTCCAGGATTTTCGACCAGGCTTCCTCTGCGGTCAGTTCCATCGACTCCGGACGCTGGCGGGGTTAGCGTGCTTCACAAAAGAAGAAGTGCTGGAGTGCGGCTGGTGAGGTAAGCCGCGCGCCATCTTAGATGCGCGGCTCGGCGAAGTCAAGCAAGAGAGGGTGAGAGGAAGACGATGCGGCTACGCGATGTTCGACTGGGCCCCGGTGCGATCGTGGCGGCGGCGTTTATCGGGCCGGGCACGGTGACCACGGCGACGGTAGCGGGAGCGAGCTATGCCTACACTCTCGTCTGGGCGCTCGCCTTCTCCGTGCTGGCGGCGCTGGTGCTCCAGGAGATGTCGGTGCGGCTGGGCGTGGTCGGCGGTATGGGGCTGGGCGAAGCGATGCGGCGCCGGTTCGCGAGCGGTGCCGGGCGCGTAGTTACGGCGGCGCTGGTCATCGGGGCGATCTTGATTGGCAACGCCGCTTACGAGACCGGCAACCTGCTGGGCGGATCGCTCGGACTGGAGGAGTTGCTGGGCGGCAGTGGGCGGCTGTGGGCTGCGGGGTTGGGCCTCCTCGCTTTCGCCCTACTGTGGACCGGGCGGTACAGGTACGTCGAGCGGGTTCTGGTGGGGATGGTGGCGGTGATGGGGGCGGTGTTCGTGACCACCGCGATAGCGGCGCGGCCCGCTCCCCTGGAGTTGGCGCGCGGGCTCCTGCCGGCCGCACTGGGCGACCGGCGTGCCATGCTGATGGCTCTGGGCCTGGTAGGGACGACCGTGGTCCCGTACAACCTGTTCCTGCACGCGTCGGCGGTGCGGGAGCGCTGGCGTGGAGTTGAGGCGCTGGGCCCGGCGCGTGCCGATACGGTGATCTCGATTTCGCTGGGCGGAGTCATTTCGATCGCGGTCCTGGTGACGGCGGCTGCCCTGCCGGTGGCGCTGCGGGTGAGTAGCGCGGGCGATATGGCGCAGGCTCTGGAGCCGACGCTCGGCCGCTGGGCCGGCGCGTTTTTCGCCTGCGGGCTGCTGGCGGCCGGCCTCTCCTCGGCGATCACCGCGCCGCTTGCGGCCGCCTACGCGACCTGCGGTGTCCTGGGTTGGGAGGGCGATCTGAGGTCGGCGCGTACGCGCGGCGTCTGGGTCCCGGTATTGGGAGCGGGAGTCTTCTTCTCGCTTCTGGCGCTGAGGCCGATACCGGCGATCATCTTCGCGCAGGCGGCGAACGGCGTGCTCTTGCCGGTGGTTGCCGCCTTTCTACTCTATCTGGCGAACGACCGTAGCCTGCTTGGGTCGTGGGCGAACGGGCGGGCCTCGAACCTTTTGGGCGCGCTGGCCGTAGTGATAGCAGCGCTTCTGGGTGTTCGGTCGCTGGCCCTGGCGCTGGGCGGCGTGTGAGGGGGGCGGCGGCTTGATTGGTGAGGTAGTAGCGAATATATTCGGGCTCCCTTTTCTAACCGTGAGAAGTCTTTGGTTGGCAACGACATCTGGGGGGCAACCCCATGAAACCGACATTTCGTCCTCGCAACCGCAGGCGCCTGCGCAGGCACGGCTTTCGGGCCCGGATGCGAACCAAGGCGGGCCGGCAGATAGTGAACCGCCGCCGCCGCAAGGGTCGCAAGCGATTGGCAGCGACGATACCGAAGAAGTAGAAAACGCGGGCCGCGGGCGTTTCCGGTTCCCGCGCGACGCGCGGATCCGGAAGAGGTCAGAACTTCGAGCTCTTTATCGCAGGGGGAAGCGGAGACGGACGGACCACTTGGACGTGTTCGTCGCCGATTCCCCCGCTTTGCGTATGCGGCTCGCGGTGGTCGTTCCTAAACACGGCCGCAAGATCGTCGAGCGCAATCGGCTGAAGCGCCGCTTGCGTGAGAGCGCCCGGCTGGAGTTGCTGGCCCACTGCCTGGATCGCGGGGCGGCGATCGATATACTGATTCGGGCGCGGCCGCCTGCCTACGAGGCCGGGTTCCAGCAGTTGAGAGATGAGATCCGCGAACTAGCGGAAGTGCTATGCTCGCAAAGTTCTTCGTAACGGTGGTCCGGGGCTACCAGGTGGTTGTCTCGCCCCTGCTGCCGCCGGCGTGTAGGTATACGCCCAGTTGTTCCCAATACGCCATCGATGCGCTGAAGCGTCACGGTGCCCTCAAGGGCACCTGGCTCGCGGTGCGCCGCCTCGCCAGGTGCCACCCGTTCCGAGCGGGTGGCCACGACCCGGTGCCCTGAGATGGATACCGAGAAACGGCTGATCCTGGCGATCGTTCTGATGCTGGCGACCGTGTTCGTGGTGAACCTGCTGTTCCCGCCGGCGCGGCCGCCGCAGCCCGAGGTCGCTCCCGACACGGCCGTCGCGCGGCAGGAGGCATTGCCGCCGGCGGTGGAGCAGGCTCCGCAGCAGGAGCCGCCGGTGATCACCGAGGAGCCGCCGCAGCAGCGAGCGCTGACCCCAGCGCCGCTCCAGTTCGAGGACGAGGATACGGCTTGGGTAAGCGGCCCGCTTTACCGGCTGGGCTTTGCCCAGCGGGGCGGGCGTCTAGCGTCGGCCGAGATGCTGCAGTTCGAGTCGCTGGCCGATAGCACGAAGGGCGAGCCGGTACAGCTGGTGCCCGCCGGAACGGAGAACTTCTTCTCGCACCAGTGGGTAATCGGCGAGGACACGCTGGACCTGCGCGGTGTGCGCTTCGAGTTCCAGCCGCGCGAGTTGCGCCTGGCCGAGGGCGGAGCAGCTCAACCACTGACGCTCACCTATCAGCACCCGCGCTCGCCGTTCCGGGTCGAGCTGACCTACACCTTCCACCCGGACAGCTACACCGTGCATCTGGAGGGACGGGTGAGCGGTGTGCCCGCCACCGGCTGGTGGCAGATGGGATTGGGCGCCGGCTTGAAGAGCAACGAGTGGGACCCCGAGCAGGACTACAGGGCCAACCTGTCATTTGCCGGCGGCGGCCCTGATGGTGTGCAGTCGCAGAAGATCGGCGACGTAGAGCCGGGCGAGCGAGTCACCCTCGACGGCCCCTTCGATTGGGTCGCGGTGCGGACTAAGTACTTCGTTGCCGCTCTGGCGCTGCCGCTGGAGCCGGAATCGGAGGCGCGCTTCGGCGGGTTAATAATGACGGGCGGCCCGGACCCGTATCGGGTCCAGGGGGTAGCGAGCTTCCCGCTGAGCCGCGAAGGCGGCTTCCATTACCACGTCTACATCGGTCCCCAAGATCCGGGTAAGCTCGCCGCCGCCGGCCCCGACCTCGAGCAGGTGGTCCCCTACGGGTACAAATGGTTGCAGCCCATCCTGCGGCCCCTGGCCGGCGCCATCACGGCGATCCTCGTCTGGTTCCATAGTGTCCTGGGCCTCGGCTACGGCTGGGTGCTCATCCTGTTCGGCATCGGCATCCGCGTCGTGCTGTTCCCGCTCTATCAGAAGAGCATGCGCTCACAGATGGCGATGATGCGCGTGCAACCTCTGATGAAGGAGGTCCAGGAGAAGTACAAGAACGAACCGCAGAAACTCCAGCAGGAGATGATGAAGATCTATCGCGAGGAGAAGGTGAACCCGCTGGGCGGATGTCTGCCCATGCTCCTCCCCTTCCCCATCCTGATCGCCCTCTTCTTCGTCTTCCGCGACACGATCGAGTTCCGCGGCGTGCCGTTCCTCTGGTTGCCCGACCTTTCACGGCCCGACCCGCTCTACATCGTTCCCCTGGTGATGGGCGCGTCGCTCTTCCTGATGCAGTGGCTCGGCCAGCGCTCGATGCCCCAGACCAACCCGCAGATGAAGATGATGATGTGGATCCTGCCGGTGATGATGGTCGTGCTCTTCCTGAAGTTCGCGTCGGGGCTCAACCTCTACTACGCGACGATGAACCTGGCTTCGCTTCCCCAGCAGCTCTACCTGAACAAGGAACGGCGGAAGATGGCCGGGAAGTTACCAGCGAGCAGCAAGAAGACGTAGCCAACTCGATCCCCCAGTAGCGTGTGGATACCATAGCCGCGATCTCTACGGCCCCGGGCCGCTCAGCCATCGCCGTCGTCCGCGCTTCCGGGCCCCACCTCACAGAGATCATCGCCCGTACGCTGGGGCGAGCGCTTCCCGCCCGCCGGCCACTGCTCCGCTGGCTCAGCCACCCGCAGGGCGGCGAGCAGGTCGACCGGGTGCTCGCCACGTACTTCCCCGCCCCACACAGCTACACCGGCGAGGATGTGCTGGAGCTCAGCTGTCACGGCGGGCCGCTGGCGCCCCAACTGGTCCTCGACGCGCTGCTCGCCGCCGGCGCTCGCCAGGCAGAGCCCGGCGAGTTCACACGCCGGGCGTTCCTCAACGGCAAGCTCGACCTGTTGCAGGCCGAGGCCATCCTCGACCTGGTCGAGGGGCGCTCGCGGGCCCAGCACCGGGCCGCTGTACAGCAGTTGGAACGCGGCCTCTCGAGAAGGATAGAGGAGCTGCGCGAGGCGGTTGTGCGCTGCGAGGCGCTCCTGGTCTATGATATCGACTTCCCCGAGGAGGATGACGGGCCCGTCCCGGGCGGCGAGATCGATGGGGCAGCGCGTGAGGTGTTGAGCGGCATCGAGCGGCTGCTGGCGACGGCGAGCGAAGGGGAGCTGCTGCGTGAGGGCGCGCTCACCGTCATCGCCGGGCGGCCCAACGCCGGAAAGTCGAGCTTGTTCAACGCGCTCTGCGGGTTCGAGCGGGTGATCGTGACCGACGAGCCGGGCACGACCCGCGACGCTGTCGAGGCGCTGGTCTCGCTGGGCGGCTACCCCTTCCGGCTGGTCGATACGGCCGGTCTGCGCAAGGCGGCGGGTAAGGTAGAGCGCCGCGGTGTCGAAGTCGCGCGCCGCTACCTGGCCGGCGCCGACGTCGTGCTGTTCTGCGTAGAGGCGGATCGGCGGCCGAGCGCCGAGGAGCTCGAGTTCCTGGCCGGGCTGGGTGACGCGGTCCCTATCGTCGTGCGCAGCAAGAGCGATCTGCTCGAGTCCGGCGAGCGCGCGTCCCTTGCGGAGGTCGACGCGCCGCAGGTCTTCGCTTCTACAGTTACCGGAGACGGGCTGCGCCAGTTGAGCGACCGACTGGTGGAGGCCGCCTTTTCCGGGAACCTGGCGCTGGAGGGCGAGGCGCCGTTGGTGACGCGGGAGCGGCACGCCCGGGAGTTGCGGCGCGCCCGGGCCGAGGTCGAGGCCTTCATCGACGCCCGCTCGTCGGGACTAGCACCGGAAGTTGCGGCCACGCACCTGCGCACCGCGGCGCACGCCCTGGAAGAGCTGCTTGGGGTGATCGCGCCCGACGACCTGCTGGCCCATGTGTTCGGCGAGTTCTGCATAGGGAAGTAGGCCGGGTTGCCTGCTTGTCCTGTCTGCGTTAGAGGTAGGAACTACAGTTGGAAAGTCTATTGGGAATTCTCGAATCTCGAGCAAGGGACCCGTAGAACAGGGGAGGTAGGGAGGTATAGAACACCTCCGGCTTCCCCGCCTCCCCTGTTGCACGGGTCCCTGAGTCGACATTCGAGAATTCCCAAACGACTTCTAAGTTGCAACGTCACCGTCTCTCAAGGAGGATTCGTGATCAGGCTAGGGCTCTTGTTCCTGACATTCTTGGTCGTTGCCGCCGGCTGCGCCGGTCCTGACTACGACGTCATGATCCGAGGCGGTACGATCTACGACGGCCGTGGCGGTGCGCCCTACGTGGCCGACTTGGCCATCGCGAGCGACACGATCGCCGCGATCGGCTCGCTGGAAGATGCGCGGGGGCGCGTCGAGATCGATGCCTCCGGTATGGCCGTGGCGCCCGGCTTCATCAATATGCTCAGCTGGGCGAATCGGTCGCTGATCGAGGACGGCCGCTCGCAGAGCGACATCCGGCAGGGCGTCACGCTCGAGGTGATGGGTGAGGGCACGTCGATGGGTCCGCTCAACGATCAGATGAAGGAGGAGGCGCTCGAGCGGCAGGGCGACATCCGTTACGACATCGAGTGGACGACGCTCGGCGAGTACCTGGACTACCTGGAGGAGCGGGGCGTATCGACCAACGTGGCTTCCTTCGTCGGCGCCACGACTGTGCGGATCTATGTGCTCGGTTACGAGGACCGAGCGCCGAGCCCTGCCGAGTTGGAGGAGATGCGTGGCCTCGTGCGCCAGGCGATGGAGGAGGGTGCCCTGGGTCTGTCGACCTCGCTCATCTACACGCCGGCCTACTACGCCGATACCGATGAACTGGTCGAGCTCGCCAAGGTCGCCGGCGAGTACGACGGCATGTACATCTCACACATCCGCGGTGAGGGGAATAGCCTGCTCGAGTCGCTGGACGAGTTCCTCACCGTCGCCCGGGCCGCCGACACTCGCTCGGAGATCTATCACCTCAAGGCCTCGGGTCGCGACAACTGGCACAAGATCGACAGCGTGTTCGCGCGCGTCGAGGAGGCGCGTGCTGCGGGACTCCCGATCACGGCGGACATGTACACCTACCCGGCCAGCTCGACCGGGCTCGACGCGATGATGCCGCCCTGGGTGCAGGAGGGCGGACTGCAGCCCTGGATCGAGCGGCTCCAGGACCCGCAGATCCGCGAACGACTGGCCCGCGAGATCACAGCCCCACAGGACGAGTGGGACAACACCTACCTGGCGACCGGGTCGCCCGACGGTATTCTGCTCGTGAGCTTCAAGAACCAGCAGCTCAAGCCGCTCACCGGGAAAACGCTGGCCGAGGTCGCGGAGCTGCGTGGCACATCGCCGGTCGAGACCGCGATGGACCTCGTCGTGGAAAACGGAGACGACGTGGGTTGCGTCTACTTCACCATGTCGGAGGACAACGTCAAGTTGAAGATCGCCCAGCCTTGGGTGAGCTTCGGTTCCGACGCCGCCTCGCTGGCGCCGGAGGGCGTCTTCATCGAGTCGAACCCGCACCCGCGCGCCTATGGCACCTTCGCCCGCCTGCTCGGCAAGTACGTGCGTGAGGAGGGAGTCGTCTCGCTGGAGGAAGCGGTCCGCCGCCTGACCTCCCTACCGGCCTCTAACCTGAAGATCGAACGCCGCGGCTCCCTCGCCGCCGGCTACTTCGCCGACGTCGTGGTCTTCGATCCGCAGACGATCATCGACCACGCCACCTTCGCCGAGCCGCACCAGTACGCCAGCGGCGTACTGCACGTGTTCGTCAACGGTACGCAGGTACTCGACGCCGGCGAGCATACCGGCGCCACACCCGGACGAGTGGTGCGCGGTCCGGGCTGGGTGGGAAGTCGGAACTGACCCTTCCTGAGCGCAAGTGCGCAACCACACTGCGGCTATGGTCGTAACCGACCGTAAAACATAGAGATAGGGGTCGGCTAAAAAGCGATCTCGAAGCCGTCGGGCAGCTGCTCGGGCGGCGCCAGCTCCTCGAGACGAACCACTTGCGATGCCGGCGGACCCTGCTGAAGCCGGCCCTCCATCTCGCTCACTCGGTCGGGTGCACCGGCGATGGCGATCTCGACCGTTCCGTCGAGACAGTTCCGCACTGAGCCGCGCAGGCCGAGACGCTTACCCTCGCGCTGGGCCCACCAGCGGAAGCCGACGCCTTGGACGACGCCGTGCACTTTGAAGGCCTTCCGAACTTCGTGATCGACTGACATTGGGAATCGTCTCGCGCGTTTGTCTCATCGGCCGTTTCTGATAATTTGACGACGCTATAGCTAATATGGAGCGTGAGGGTGGGAGTGGCCACGCTGGGCCGACTCCTCTCAGCGATGTTGGTGGCTATGATCTCGCGGTACGATGTCATCGTTGTAGGCGGTGGGCACGCCGGCTGCGAAGCGGCGGCGGCCGCGGCACGCCTCGGCGCCCGGACGCTGCTCGTGACCTCCTATCTGGCCCGCGTCGCCCAGCTGAGCTGCAATCCGGCGATCGGGGGCGTGGCGAAGGGGACGGTGGTGCGGGAGGTGGACGCGCTGGGCGGATTGATGGGCCGGGCGACCGATCGAACGTCCATTCAAACCCGTATCCTCAATAAAGGCAAGGGACCAGCGGTCTGGGCGCCCCGGGCCCAGTGCGACCGCTGGCTCTATCCGAGGGCCATGCGGACCCTCCTGGAGGGGACGCCGGGGCTCGACCTCTTCCAAGCGACGGTGCAGGGGCTGTGGCTGGAGGGCGAGTCGATTCGCGGGGTGGTCTGCCGGGACGGCTCGGCCTTCGAGGGACGGCGGGTCGTGCTGACTGCTGGCACCTTCCTGCGCGGCGGCATCCATATCGGCGGCGGCGTCAGGGAGGCGGCGGGGCGGGCTGGCGATCCACCGGCGGTGGAGCTGTCAGAGCAACTGGAGTCGCTCGGTCTCGAAGTCACCCGCTTCAAGACCGGCACGCCGCCACGAGTGGACGGGCGGACCGTCGACTTCTCGAAGCTCGAACGCCAGGACGGCGAGCCCGAGGATTTTCGATTCTCCTTCTGGGAGCGCGCCGATCGTCTGCCTCAGGTGCCGTGCTGGATCGGGTGGGCGGGGGAGGGGGTGAAGGAGATCATTCGACGGAACCTGGATCGCTCGGCGCTCTACGGTGGAGCGATCGCCGCCCGCGGTCCGCGCTACTGCCCGTCGATCGAGGACAAGATCGTCAGATTCCCGGACGCGCCTCGTCATCAGATCTTCCTCGAGCCGGAGGGGCTGGAGACGAGCGAGCTTTACGTCAACGGGCTATCGACGTCGATGCCTCCCGAGGTACAGCGGGAGTTCCTGTCTGCGGTACCGGGTCTGGCCGAGGCGCGGATGACGCAGCCGGGCTATGCCATCGAGTACGACTACTTTCCGCCCCACCAGCTCCACCCGACCCTGGAGCTGAAGGCGCTACCCGGCCTCTTCTTTGCCGGGCAGGTGAACGGCACGACGGGCTACGAGGAGGCGGCCGCCCAGGGGGTCGCCGCCGGCGCGAACGCCGCGCTGAGCGCTCTGAGTCGCGAGCCCTGGGTGCTCGAGCGGGACGAGGCGTACATAGGAGTGCTGATCGATGACCTGGTCACCAAGGGTGTGGACGAGCCCTACCGCCTCTTCACCTCGCGGGCCGAGTTCCGGCTGCTGCTACGCCAGGACAACGCGCTGCGACGGCTGGGCCCGCAGGCGGCGGAGATCGGCCTGCTGAGCCAAAACCAACGGCGGATCCTCGGTAGCCGCCTCGAGCTGGAGGCGCAGGCGGCGGAGTGGGCGCGGAGCACTCTGGCGCAGCCGGCGGCGGTCAACGACTATCTGGAAGACCGGGGGACGTCGGCGATCCTCGAGCCCACGGCGCTGGCCGACCTGGTCAAGCGGCC
>JASFTI010000023.1:0-20748 GCA_050053635.1 Gemmatimonadales bacterium | reverse complement strand
CCCCACTATTGTAGACAATCTAGGTACCGTTGCGTTGGGAGGGCGATCGTGGCTCGCTCGAAGGCCGACCTGCTGCAGGGCACGCTCGACATGCTGATCCTCAAGACGCTGGCGCTGGGGAAGCTCCACGGCTGGGGCATCTCGAAACGGATCCGCCAAATTTCCCGGGACGTGTTGGAGGTCAATCAGGGCTCGCTCTATCCGGCCCTCTATCGGCTGGAGGATCGGGGGCTGATCGAAGCGGAGTGGGGGATCTCGCCGGAGGGGCGGCGCGCGAAGTTCTACGCCTTGACCGCCGCCGGCAAGAAAGCGCTGCGCGAGGAGCAGCGATCCTGGAAGCTGTTCTCGGAGGCGGTGGAGCTCATCCTGCGGACGAATTAGTGGCGAGAAGAGAAATGGTGACATGGATTGGATAAGGAGACTGAGCCGTCGCCTTCGGATCTTGCTGACGCGATCGCGAGTCGAGCGCGAGATGGACGAAGAGATGCGTCTCCATATCGAGATGGAGATTGAGGATCTGATGCGGCGCGGGATGGGTCGCGAAGGGGCGCGGCGCCAGGCGCTGGTGCGGTTCGGCGGCGTCGAGCGCTACAAGGAGCAGGGTCGTGACGCTCGCGGCGTGCGTTGGTTGGTGGACGTGGGTCAGGACTTCCGGTACGCGCTGCGGACGTTCCGCAAGAACCCCGGCTACACTTTCGTGGCGGTGCTGACGCTGGCGCTGGGCATCGGCGCGACGACCGCGATCTTCAGCGTCGTGGACGGTGTGCTGTTGAAACCGTTGTCCTACGACGACCCCGAAGAGCTGGTGATCATAGTCCAACAGAACAGCCCGTCGAACCGCTGGCCGCTTTCGGTCGTCGACTACCAGGCGATCGAGGCGGAGGCGCGATCGCTCGAAAGCCTGAGCGGCTTGTCACGCGGTCGGGCGATCCTGACGGGTGGGGATCGGCCCGAGCGGGTCGCCGTCGGCCGGGTGACGGCCGACTGGTTCAACACGCTGGGCGTTCAGCCTGCCGAGGGCCGAGGTTTTCTTCCCGCTGAAGATCGTCCCGGCGCGGAAGAGGTAGTCGTAATAAGCCACGCGTTTCGCGAGCGTTACTTCGGCCGGGACGCCGACGCGCTGGGACGGACGCTGGTACTGGACGGCGAGAGCTACACGGTCGTCGGTGTATTGGCGCGTGGTGTTGAAGCGATGGCCGGCTGGCCCGCAGAGGTTTGGCCTGTCCTGCAATTGCAGCCGCCACCGCGTCGCGGGCCCTTTTTCATCCAAGCTGTGGGGCGCCTACGAGACGGGGTTTCTCAGTCGGACGCAACCCGCGATCTCGCCGGGGTGAGTGAGCGGATCTTTCCGTTGTGGGCGGAGTCGTTCCAGGATCGTGAGGCGCGCCTGACTCCGTTCCCGCTTCGCGACGCGATGGTCGGCAACGTGGGAGGCGCGCTGGTGCTGCTGTTCGGCGCGGTCGTCTTCGTCCTGTTGATCGCGTTGGCCAACGTGGCGAACCTGTCGCTGGCCAGGGCGAGCACGCGTGAGCGGGAAGTCGCACTCCGGACATCCCTGGGCGCCACTCGGGGCCGCCTGACGCGGCAGTTACTGGTCGAGAGCGTGACACTCGCCGCGCTCGGCGGCCTGGCGGGCTTGCTGCTCTCCGTCCTCGCACTCGATGCGCTGCTGAGTTTGGGCCCACAGCTACCGCGGATCGACGAGGTGAGGCTCGACGGCAGGGTTCTGGGGTTCACCGCGTTCATTACCGTCGCCAGTGCGGTGCTCTCGGGCCTCGCTCCGCTGGTCCACGGGATCTCCTCCGACCTGGGGGCCGCTCTGCGGGGTGGAGGGCGCACAGGGTCGGAGGGCAAGCGAGCGAACGTCTTCCGCGGTGCGCTGGTGACCGCCGAGTTCGCCCTGGCGTTGCCGCTGCTCGCCGGCGCCGTGCTGCTGTTCACCAGCTTGGAGCGCTTGCAGGGCGTGGATCCCGGCTTCGATCCCGAGAACCTGCTGGTCGCGCGGGCCTCGATTGCTGCTAGCCGCTATCCAGACGACGCCTCCGTAGTGCGGTTCTGGGATCGGGCGCTACCCAAACTCGGTGAGATCCCGGGCGTAGCGGCCGTCGGGCTCAGTTCCGGAGCGCCGCCGGACAATCCGGGCATGACCAACAACTTCGATCTGCGGGACAGGCCCGTGCCGCTGGGGAGCAGCCAGCCGGCGGTGCCCTGGGTGATCGTCTCGCCGGGCTACTTCGACGCCATGGGCGTTCGCTTGCTCGAGGGACGGTTGCCCGACGTGACCGACACGTTCGATCGGCCGCGAGTCGTGGCGGTGAGCAGGCGCTGGGCGAACCGCTTCTATCCCGGCGAAGAGGTTCTGGGTAGGCAGTTGTACGCGGGCGGCAACACGACGAATCCAGTTACCGTGGTCGGGGTGGTGAGCGATGTGAAGTATCAGGGCCTGGCTGGCGCTGACGAGAGTGTGGTCTACGAGTCGTACACTCAGAATCCGTGGCGCTCGGTGAATCTACTGATCCGCGGCGCAGGGAGCTCGCTGACGGGACAGGTGCGGAGCCGGCTCAATGCCCTCGATCCGGAAGTGCCGCTGTCGAACGTGCAGACGATGCGGCAAAGACTCGCGGCATCGGTCGACCGGCCGCGGTACTGGACAGTGCTCGTCGGTATCTTCGCCGCTGTCGGCGTGGTTCTGGCGGCGGTGGGTATCTATGGGGTGCTCTCGTATTCGGTCAGCAGGCAGGCGCGAGAGATCGGCGTACGCATGGCGCTGGGAGCACAGGCGTCGTCGGTTCGCCGCGCGGTTGTCGGTCGCGGGATGGCGCAGGCGGCGCTGGGGCTCGGGTTCGGGCTCGGCGGAGCGCTGTATCTCACTCGCTGGTTGGAAGGCCTGTTGTTCGGCGTGTCGCCCACCGACCCCGCCACCTTCGGTCTGGTGCTACTGGTTCTGCTCGGCGTGGCGTTGGCCGCCTGCTATTGGCCGGCACAGCGCGCCACGAAGGTCGATCCCGTTCGTGTCCTCACGGAGGAGTAGACTGCACCGCACCCTCGAACCAGGCGAAGGTGCGGCGGATCGCCTCTTCGTATGGCGTAGTTCTGCAGTCCTTCACCAGGCGGCGGAACCGGGTGGTGTCGAGTATCGCCGGTTGCTCGTAGAGCGGCAGGACGTCCTTGAAGGCCCGAATGTCACGATCGAACAAGCCAGCCAGAGTAAGCATCCAGCGGCGCCCGCGACGCAATCTCAGGCGTACGCCCTTGATGCGTGCCGCCAGCTCGAGGGTTGCCCGCGGCCGCTCGGCGCCGGAGCCGGGGACGTTCCAGGCCTGCCCGTACACCTCCTCACGAGTCGCCAGCTCGCAGAGCTGGCGCCCGGCGTCGGGGATGAAGATGAGGTCACGGGGCGCGTCCGGGTCTCCCGGCCAGAGCACCGCTTTGCCCGCGTGCAGGCTGCGCAGCGCATCGTTCGCCGGACTGATCTCCGCGCCGGGCCCGAAGAAGTCGGGAAGTCGGGCGACGCAGGCGCCGGCATCCAGCATCACACCTTCCTGTTCCTTGCGCACACGAGCCGCCTCCGAGCCGGGCGCTAACCCTCGATCCTCCGACATCGGGGCGTCATCGCCGGGGCCGTACGACCAGTAGCTCGTCACCAGCACCCCGCGTGCCGAATGCGCCGACATCGCGGCCGCGGTGTGGCGAGTGAGGGTGACGTGGTCCGCGAATCGCTCCATCGGGAGGCCGACGCAGTGGAAGATGAGGTCGCAACCGGCGGCGACCTCGACGGCGGCCGCCGCGTCGTTCAGATCGGCGGCGCGACGCTCCACATCCAACTGGCCGAAGTGGCGCTCCAGATTCTCCGGACTACGGGACACAGCCCGCACGTCGACACCGCGCCGGCATAACTCGCGGACCAGCTCACGTCCCGTGGCGCCGGTCGCGCCGAAGACCGCGGCTCGTTCCATGTCGATCCTCCCCGCTCAAGGTGAATGTGCGACTCGCGTGTCCAGGTCGGGTCAACCGTCGTCACCGCCTCAATATAGGCGAAATAGGCGAAAATCAGGCCGGCGCCCGATGTGTTCTAGTCAATGCAGACGGTCTCACCGCCTCAGACTTTGCATTTAACATTTGGTCAATCGATATTACGATCGCTGTGAGCCGAACGGACACTCGGCCTCCCCACGTTGGTGATTGACATACGCTGAACCGCTTCAGGTCGACGACGGTACGTGGTCGACCGTATGGAAATGTAGAATGGAGTATAGAGGACTGATCGGGTGAGATACGCGAAAGGATCGGCAGGCAGACTCGAGGACAGCCCGTTTCAGCAGGGGGAAGTCAAACGGGTATTGACGCGTCTCGAGTCGGTTGTACCGCACCTGCGGTTCGAGCCGTGGAAGGTCAGCAAGGTTTCGGCATCGGATTCACGGCATACCGAGGCGAGATGGTGGGACAGGGAACGTCGCAAAGTAGACGTCTCGATCGTGCTCGGGTCTATCCGAGTCATGGCGACGTGTGAACGGGATGAGGGCGCCGTTCCCTTGGAAGACCGTCGCGTCCTCAATCGACTCGCCGTTGAGTCGGAGCGAGCTCTGCGCGCCGGCACAATGGGCATGGTGTCGCTGATCGATTTCGGCGCCAGTACGGTCTCCGATGAGATCGAAACCAGAGCCGATCTACGATTCAATTTTCACCCGGTCCTGCAGTTCATCCGCTCGCTCAGCCATGAGACCTACGAGAATCGACGTCTCTCCTATGGACTAATTGTGTCGCGCACCGGGGGTGGCGCCGCCCCCTTTCACGAAGCGTTGGACAATAAGCGCTTCAAGCGAATCACCGACGGCAGTTCCACCGCCCTGGTCCTCGATCGGGAAGGAAAGGTACTTGAACTGGCGCCGTTGCATATTCCGGCGCATGAGGGGCTCGCGGCCAGGCAGCGTCCGTCGTGGAGCGCCGCTCTGGCGGAAGCTGCAAAGGAACGCGAGGGCGTGGGCGTGGGGCTCAGCCGGGAGGGCGATCTGGTCGTTGTCGATCACGGTCGGCTGGTGTTCTCGCAGCGCGCAGGCGCCTGGCGCGCCTGGAACCACAATGCCATCCTCACGCGGCTGAAATCGTTGTGGGGCTTCCCGGGCCGCCCCGGTCAGCTATCCACCGTCCTATCTTATCTGTATCAGGTCGCTATGGATCTCTCGTTCAGGCGCTCGGGTAGCCTGCTCGTGGTGCTGGGCAGCCGGTCCCACCTGCCGTTGGTCCTGGCGAGCCAGGCGGATCGAGTTGAATCGGACCTGCGAACCGGGCCGGAGCGGGCGCTCGACCGTTCTCTGCTGCAACGATCCATCCATAAGACTGATCGTCGCATCGTGAGCGATCTGGCGTCGCTCGACGGGGCACTGATCGTCGATCGCTCGGGCAAGATCCTGGCCTATGGAGCGATGGTCAATCCTGCAAGTAGTGCGAAGCAAGGCGCGAGAACCAGGGCCGCCTTAGGTGCCAGCCACAAGGGCATCGCCATCAAGGTGAGTTCGGACGGAGACATCGAGCTTTATCGCGGTGGCAAGCTCCACTTCGAGATTTGATACTCTCGGAAGAACGATGGCGCGCCAGGCTTTGGGGCGCGACACCTAGAACCGCAAGGCCCGGATGCGGAGCGCCCGCCGGGACGCCACGTGTCCGGGCCTTCAACTCGGTCCGGTTGAACTCCCGCGCTCAAGGTGATGCGCGACCCGTCGCCTGCACGCCCAGCTCGATGTTCGGCTGCGGCGGTTCCAGATAACGCGCCAGGAAGTCGTAGACCACCCGGCGGACTTCCCAGGCCTCGGGCACGTCGAGCCGGTCGAAACTGTGGCCGCCCGGTAGATCGTAGATCTCGTACTCGAACTCCTTGCCGGCCGCCGTCAGCGCCTGGATCAGGTGCTCGACCTCGATCACGTTGACGTCCTCGTCGTGCACGTTGCCGTGGATCCGGACCGGGCGAGTGAGCTTCTCGACGTTCCAGACCGGCGAGCGCCGCTTGTACTCCTCGAGGTTCTGGCGCGGCGTCGCGTCGATGTGATAGTCGGCCTCGTAATAGGCCTGGTAACCCGGGCCGAGATAGCCCATGCGTTGTATTAGGTCGGAGACCGGCACACCGGCGAACCCGACGACATACTTGTCCGGATGGTCGAACAAGCTGTGCAACGTGATGAGACCGCCGTGGCTCCAGCCGATGAGCCCCACCCGGTCCTCGTCGACCCGCGGGTGGTTGGCGACCACCCAGTCGCGGGCCGCCAGACAATCGCCGACCTCTCGACCACCGTAGTCGATCGCCCGATAGATGCCCCGGCCGTAGCCCGTCGAGCCGCGGTACTCCGGTGCCACGACGATGTAGCCCTGGGCGATCAGCTCCCGGACGATCCGGCTGTGATAGGTCGTGAAATCGGCGTGCACGCCGCCGTGGGGAAGCACGAGCAGCGGTAGCTCCCGCCCGCCGAAGTCTTCCCGCGGCGTGAAGACGTAGGTGTAGAACTTGAACGGGTTGCCCGGGCCGCTCGGCGGCGGGTTCGGCTCGTTGGCCAGCGGCGGCCCATAGATCCGGACCTTCTCCACCACAGCCACGTCGCCCAGCCGCTCGAACCACAGCACGTCATCGATCAACTTCTCGAGGACATCGAGGCGGTGGTCTAGCCTATCGTGGGCCCGCACCAGCCGCTCGGCCATCTCCACCGCCTGCTGGGCCGGCGTCTGGCCCCGCGCCGACGTCGCGGGGAGCAGGGCTGCCAGGGCGGCCAGGGCGATGAATACACGCAATCCACGCATCGTTCCCTCCGTGAGTCAGGGCGCCTTCCCGGTACAGATGGGGCAGAGTGAGAAAGTCAGGTCTCGAGGCCGTGGAGGCAAGGTGGCGAAAATCGCCGGCGGCACAGGAACGGGCGCCCGGACTGGGTGTATACTGAGTTCCTCCTCCGCCCTCCCAACGTCCTCAGCAGGAGCGCCATCGTGCCAAGGAAGTTCCAGTTCCGTAAGGGAGACGGTCGCAAGAAGAAGCGGATAGAGGGTCGGGGCTTCTGGGTCGAGGAGACGACGCTGGGCGGCGAAGTCGTTCACGAGGAGATAGGGGAGGGCGATCCCGAGTTGGGCGGAATTCACGAGATCGCGAGGCAGGTGGGCGACGACCTATCCGACGGTAAGATCACCGAGGAAGAGGCGAAGCGGCGGCTCACCAGCGCGGTCGGCCGGCTGACCAAGCGGGGTAGCGAGTTCTGCCTGATGTGCGGCGGCCGCAAGCAGCGTCCTGGCGCGCTCGTCTGCGACTCCTGCGTTGATGATGTGGAAGTCGAGACGGAGGTCGAGATACACTTCGAGGGCTTCGACGAGGACTGAGGTACCTGCAGCCCACTCCGGCGGGCCCCTTGGGGCACCGTCCTGTCATCTCCCCTTTTAGGATCTCATGCTGGCGTTCCTCGCGGGCTTGAAGTGATCGGCTCGGCCGGGTTATTGATACCCGGCGATGACCGACTTCCAGGAGAAGAACGTCCTGATCACCGGTGCCGGCAGCGGCATCGGGCGGCTTCTGGCCGAGAGGGTCGCCAACGAAGGCGCCCGGGCGATTCTCTGGGACATCGACGAACCGGCGCTTGCCGAGGTCGGCCGCGAGCTCGAAGGCTGCGGCCACGAGGTCTCGTTGTACCGGTGCGACCTCTCCGACAGCGACGAGGTCAAAGCCACCGCGCGGCGCGTGCTCGACGAGTGCGGCCCGGTCGACATCTTGATCAACAACGCTGGCATCGTTATCGGCAAGCCGGTCCTCGAGTCGGAAGAGGCCGAGATCCGCCGCACCTTCGAGGTCAACGCGCTGGCCCACTTCTGGACGGTGCGTGCCTTCCTCCCTGTCATGCTGGAGCGGGGAAGCGGCCATATCGTGACGGTCGCCTCGGCCGGCGGCCTCGTGGCGGCCCCGAAACTCACCGACTACAGCGCCAGCAAGTTCGCCGTGGTGGGCTTCGACGAGGCGCTGCGCCTCGAGCTCGCCGGCGCGGGAACCGAGATCAGGACGACAGTCGTCTGCCCCTACTACGTGAGCACCGGGATGTTCGACGGCGTTAAGACCCGCTTCCCCTGGCTGCTCCCCATCCTCGAGCCCGAGTACGTCGCGGACCGGATCGTGAAGGCGATCCGCAGGAACCGCCGCCGGCTATTTATGCCCCGCTTCGTATATGTCGCCCTGCCGCTGCGCGTTTTGCCGGTCCGTTGGTTCGATGCACTGATCGGCTTCTTCGGCGTCAGCCGCAGCATGGAGGAATTCACCGGCCATCGTGATGCCGGCCCTCCGGCCGAAGACGCCGAGGATTGAGAACTCGACCCCTCGGCGACCACCTTTCCAGCTCCGACCTTGAGCCTCGTACCGCCTCCGCGTAGGTTGTACCGGGACGGCCGATCGACAAGGGCCGGCACCGGGGAGAGGTGGCCGAGCGGCTTAAGGCGGCACCCTGCTAAGGTGTTGGGGGTTTACGCCCCTCGTGGGTTCGAATCCCACCCTCTCCGCCATCGCTCGCGGAACCAGGGGCTGTGTCTCGTCGAGACTCAGCCCCACCTTCTTGGTGCCCCGGACTCCCCAGTCTTCCGTCATGCGCCCAACCGATCCCTGATTTCGCCGGCCAACAATGGACTGAAAGCCGGCGACCATTCGAGCGCCAATGGCTCGAGTCGTTCGGTCTGCAGCGCGTGTCCAATACCTCGGGCTCCGAACTGGGTGCGCATGATCGCTCTGCCACTCAGCGAGCGGGACATCGTGACTCGACAAGCGATCGAAAACCGTCTTCTCTGACTAGTCTAAACTCGAGCGCGACGCCGAACCCATCGTGAGGAAACGGAAACACGCAGGCGCGAGAGCGGGATGTAGTTCCGAGCCGGCGGTTTGCGGTGAGGGCGCCATGCCTGTAACTTGTTGACAATAAACAATATACGACAATGACTTCCGAGGCCGCAGCAGCGGGGCAGCGGCGAGTCCGGCGACTGCTCGCGCCGATGAAATCGGCGGTCGCCGGTTCCTAAGCGAGCGCATCGCCGATGGGATGATTCGTTTGCGAGATGGTTGACGAGTGCACGCGAGTAACCTAAACTGGTTCTCACACGTTTCTCATCTCCATACCGGGAGATCGGCGGGCAAGCTCGCCAGCAACCTATAGAAAAAGAACCTCTTTCCTGAGAGCGATTTGTTGAAGGCGGACGATCGCCCCCTAGTCGTGTCGGCACCCTAATCGCGAACCCGTCACGATGGCAGCGCGTCGTTTCCCTTCTGCCGGGCTCTGGAGGCTCCCATGTCGGACGTGCTGAATGTTATCGAGCGGCGCATCTACAACTATCTTGTCGACTACCTGAAGCGCGAGACCTACCAGCCGAGTATCCGGGAGATCGGGACGCGCTTCGGGATCCGTTCGACCAAGACGGTTACCGAGCACCTCCAGTCGCTGCAGCGGAAAGGCTACCTTGACCGGACGCCGTCGCGCTCGCGGGCGCTACGGATACTGGGTCTCAACCTCAGCCCCGAGACCTATACGATCCCGCTATACCGTAATGGTGCCTACGAAACCACCGATGAGGAGGTGGAAGCCCGCTTCGACCTCGACCGGTCCTTCGCCTGTTCCGCCGATTGCTTCATGGTCCGCGCTAGCTGCGACTCGCAGGAGCTGGGAGTCCTGGGCGGCGACCTGGTCCTCGTGGAGCCTTGCGACGAGGGTGGCAACTCCGACGTGGCAGTGTACGAGAACGGCGGATCGATCGAGCTCCGCCGGGCGTCGGCGGCGCCTGGATCCGGCGGATCGGACAACGGGGCGTCGGCGGCTCGCTTCTTGGGCATCGCCCGGGCGGTGCTACGTACCCTGCCGAAAGGTTAGCCTGTCCCATCTATTGCGCACAGCGTAGGGTCTGGAGGTCCGGGGCTTGATGAATCTCGATCATGCTCAGTGGATGGAGATCGCGCTGGATGAGGCGCGCCGGGCTGCCGCCCGCGGTGAGGTCCCGGTCGGCGCTGTGGTCGTCTGCGGCGACCAGATCGTGGCGCGGGATCACAATCGGACCCGCGAGGCGGCCGACCCGACGGCCCACGCCGAGGTCCGGGTTCTGCGTGCCGCGGCGGCGGAGCTGGGCGACTGGCGGCTCACCGACTGCGTCCTCTATGTCACCCTCGAGCCTTGTGCCATGTGCGCGGGAGCCATCGTGCTGGCACGCATCGAGCGCCTCGTGTTCGCCGCCCGCGATCCGAAGGCGGGGATGTGCGGGAGCCTGGGCAACCTGGTGGAGGACGCGCGCCTGAACCATCGGGTGGAGGTGGAGAGCGGAGTGCTGGCCGAGCAGTCCGGCGAGCTGCTCCGCGAGTTCTTCCGAGAGAAGCGTTAGCGATGCCGGAAGCGAGGATCCGCGTCCTTGTGGCGGAAGAGGTCCGCTACTTCCTGCAGTACGTGGACGTCCCAACCGATCTGGAGATCGAGTGGCTTCCGGCGTCGAAACCCGTACCGGCTGGCGACTACAAGGGGATCCTGCCGCTCCTCTCGCGCCGGGTCGACGATGACCTCCTCGATCGTCTTCCCGAACTCCAGGTCGTCGCCAACTACGCCGTCGGTTACGACAATATCGACCTGGAGGCAACGCGTGCCCACGGTGTAGCGGTTTCCAATACTCCCGATGTCCTCACCGAAGCCACCGCCGACCTTACCTGGTCGCTGATCCTCGCGGTCAGTCGACGCATCGTCGAGGCGGAGGCGCTGGCCCGACGCGGTGAGTGGGCCTGGCACCCGACGCTGCTCCTCGGGACCCAGCTGAGCGGCCGCACGTTGGCGCTCCTGGGCGCGGGCCGCATCGGACAGGCGGTTGGGCGGCGCGCGATCCCGTTCGGCATGAAGGTCGTCTACTGGGACCAGGCCGAGAAGCCGGACTTCGAGCGGGAGATCGGCGCACGCCGCATTCGGCCGCTCGCCGAGATCCTGGCGGCCGCCGATGTGCTCTCGATCCACCTTCAGTTGAACGAGGAGACGGCGGGCCTGATTGGCCGCGACGAGCTGAGGCGAATGAAAGAGAGCGCGATTCTGGTCAACACCGCGCGCGGCGGAATAGTGGACGAGGACGCGCTCTGCGAGGCGCTCGAGTCGGGGAGGCTAGGGGGAACGGGCCTCGACGTCTACGAAGGAGAGCCCCGGATCAGGGAGTGCCTGAAACGTCTCTCGGGCGCCGTGCTGCTCCCGCATATCGGCAGCGCGACGGAAGACACGCGGCGCAAGATGTTCGAGCTGGCCTGGGTCAACCTGATGCGTGGGGTGCGGGGGGAGCCGCTTTTGACGCCTGTTGAATGAACTTCGAACATCGAATTTCAAACCTCGAATTTCGAACGTGGTCAGATCGAGGTTCGACGTCCGGTGTTCGACTTTCGGTCCGGGGAACCGCTTTCCCCGAAGTCCTTCCCGCCATAGCTTACCGGCCTGTTGCTCGCCGCACTGTGTCGTCACGGACCGGCGATCGGGCACCCGAAGCGGTCACGGGCTGTTCTAGGGATAGGTAAAGCCCGCGAGCTAATCTCAGAGGAGATGATTCCCGGATGAGCGAGGCGGAGGGGAAGAGACAGATACGTTTGAGCGTGGCCCTGATCCCCGTGGTCTTCCTGATCGGCGCGCTGGCGCTCGTCATAAGTGTCTACAAGCTGCCCCCTCACATGCCTCTGATCTTCGCGGCGGCGGTGGCGGCCGGCGTCGCGATAGCCAACAAGGTCCCCTGGGATGACGTGCAGGCGGGTATGGTGCACGGGATCAACCTGGCGATGGGCGCCATTCTGATCCTGATGGTGGTCGGCACGATGATCGGGACCTGGATCCACGGCGGTGTGGTGCCGTCGATGATCTACTACGGATTGAAGGTTCTCTCTCCGGGGATCTTCCTCGTGGCCACGCTGATCATCTGCTCCATCGTCTCCCTCGGCACCGGCTCATCCTGGTCGACGGCGGGGACGGTGGGCGTGGCGCTCATCGGGGTCGGCGCGGCGTTGTCGATACCGCTACCGATGGTCGCCGGCGCCATCATCTCGGGCGCCTACTTCGGCGACAAGATGTCTCCTCTGTCCGACACGACCAATCTGGCGCCCGCCATGGCCGGTACGGATGTATTCACGCACATCCGCCACATGATCTACACGACCGGGCCGGGTTACATAATCGCTCTGATCCTCTACGCCCTCATAGGAACGCGGTATGCCGGGGGCGCGATGGAGGCCCGGCAGATCGATGCCATGCTCGAGACCATGCAGTCCAACTTCTTCATCCACCCGCTGCTGCTGCTGCCGCCAGTCCTCGTCATCGTCATGGTGGTGAAGAAGATCAAGCCGCTGCCCGCTCTGCTCGGCGGCACGGTCCTCGGGGGCATCTTTGCCATGGCGACGCAGGGCGGCTCGCTGGCCGATGCGATAGCCGCCGCCCACTCCGGCTACGTCTCCAATACGGGCGTGGTGAGTGTCGACGACCTGCTGTCGAGGGGTGGCCTGATGAGCATGATGGAGACGGTGGCGCTGATCATATGTGCCCTCGCGTTCGGCGGCATCATGGAGCGCACGGGGATGCTCGAGGCCATCGCCCGCTCGCTGCTCAAGTTGGTGAAGGGGACCGGATCGCTCGTCACCACGACCGTACTGAGCTGCATCGGGATGAACGCTGTGGCGTCGGATCAGTATATCGCGATAGTGATCCCCGGCAGGATGTACAAGAACGCGTTCGACAAGCAAAAGCTGCATCCCAAGAACCTCTCCCGCGCCCTGGAGGACTCGGGCACCCTGACTTCGCCGCTCATCCCGTGGAACAGCTGCGGGGCCTTCATGTGGGCCACCCTGGGCGTCTACCCGCTGGCTTACCTGCCCTACGCCTTCATGAACCTGTTGAACCCGTTGGTGTCGATATTCTATGGGTGGACGGGGATCACCATGGATAAGGTGGAAGAAGGGGAGGACGAAGAGATCGAAGAGGCCGCCTAGGGAAGTAAGACTCCCAAGCGCCCTAAAACGTTGACACTGCGGCTGTTTGGCTGCTATACTCCCGGCGGCCCGCCAGGGCGTGGGTGTAAGGGGAGAGCGTGCACAGCGAACCGAACGCAGTAGTCATGGACGAGCGAGCCGTGCGGCGAGCCGTCGCCCGCATGGCCCGCGAGATTGTCGAGCGGAACGCCGGGACCCAGGGTCTGATCCTGGTAGGGATTCACCGTCGCGGCGTCGAGCTGGCGGATCTCATCGCGGAGGAGATCGAGAAGGGCGAGGGGCAGAAGATCCCGCTCGGGACCCTCGACATAACGCTGTATAGAGACGACCTCAGCGTTATCGGCCCGCGTCCCGTGATTGGCTCCAGCGACATTCCAGCTGACATCGAAGGCCGTGCCGTCGTTATCATCGACGACGTGTGCTATACGGGCCGAACGGTGCGGGCGGCGATGGACCATCTCGCCGATTTCGGCCGGCCGGCGCGCATCTATCTCTGCGTGCTGGTCGATCGTGGCGGCCGTGAGCTGCCGATTCAGCCCGATTTCGTTGGCCGCCATTTCGAAGTCACACCGGCCGAGGACGTCGCCGTGCTGGTTCCGGAAGAGGACGGCCGGCTCGCGGTGGAACTGCGGAAGACGGAATAGGGGTGACTAAAACGGTAGAATTTGGAAAAGACCTCACGGGCCTCGAAGGGCTGAGCGTCGATCAGATCAGTACCATTCTCGATGTGGCGGAGCCCTTCAAAGAGATCAGCGAGCGGCCCATCAAGAAGGTTCCGGTACTCCGCGGTAAGACGATCGTCAACCTCTTCTACGAGCCCTCCACACGCACACGAGTCTCCTTCGAGTTCGCCGAGAAGCGGCTCTCCGCTGATACGGTCAACATCTCGGGTACGGGCTCGTCGATCGTGAAGGGCGAGAGCCTGGTCGACACGGCGCGCAACCTGGAGGCGATGCGGATCGACATGGTCGTGATACGCCACGGCTCGTCAGGTGCCGCCCGCTTCCTCGCCGATCGGATTCCGTCTAACGTGATCAATGCCGGCGACGGTCAGCACGAGCACCCCACACAGGGCCTGCTCGACATGTTGACGATCCGTGATCACATGGGTGGGATCGAGGGCCGTCGCGTCTGCATCGTCGGCGACATACGCCACTCGCGGGTCGCCCGCTCCAACATCTACGGGCTCACGTGCCTCGGCGCGGAGGTCGCGGTCTGCGGCCCGCCGACCCTGATACCGCATGGCATAGAAGAGCTCGGTGTGCAGGTGTTCAAACGAGTCGAGGAAGCGATCGAGTGGGCGGAGGTCCTGAACGTACTGCGCCTGCAGCTCGAGCGGATGAAGGCTGGCTATATCCCGTCGCTGCGCGAGTACAACCGCTTCTTCGGGATCTCGGTGGCGCGACTCGAGAAGGTGCCTCGCGACATACTCATCCTGCACCCGGGCCCGATGAACCGGGGTGTCGAGATCGATTCGCACGTCGCCGACGGGCCGCACTCGGTGATCCTCAGGCAGGTGACCAACGGTGTCGCCGTCCGGATGGCGGTCCTCTACCTGCTCGCCGGCGGCTCGCCGGAGCGGGCGGAAGCGGCGAAGAAGGGGAAGCGATCATGAGCCGGCCGGTTCTGCTGCGGAACGGCCGCGTCATCGACCCGTCCCAGAAGCTCGACGACGTGCTCGACCTGTTGCTGGCCGATGGATGCGTCGCGAGGATCGGGAAGGGGCTGGAGGGGCCGGAGGGTTGTGAGACCGTCGACGTGTCGGGGCTTGTCGTCGCCCCCGGACTCGTCGACCTCCACGTCCACCTGCGCGAACCGGGCGATGAGCACAAGGAGACGATCGCGTCGGGCGCCCGCGCGGCGGTGGCCGGCGGCTTCACCTCGATTTGCGCCATGCCCAACACGCGGCCGACGATCGATGATCCCGCGGCGGTAGGGTTCGTCCGTGCGGCGGGCGAGCGCGCGGGCTTCGCTCACGTCTACCCGGTCGGCGCGGTGTCGGTTGGCCTGAAGGGCGAGGAGATGACCGAAATCGGCGAGCTGATGACCGCCGGAGCCGTCGCGATCAGCGATGATGGACGGCCCGTCTCCGATTCGGGGCTTCTGAGCCGGGCCATGGAGTATGCTAGCGCCTTTGACTTCCCATATTTCTCCCACAGCGAGGACCTCGGGCTCAGCGCCGGCGGTGTGATGAACGAGGGGGCGGTGTCCACTTCGCTGGGGCTGCGTGGGATCCCCAATGCCGCCGAGGACGCCGGCGTCGCCAGGGACTGCATCGTAGCGGAACTTACAGGTGGGCAATTGCATATCCTACATGTCTCCACACGTGGCGCGGTGGAGATCGTCCGGGCGGCCAAGGCGCGGGGTGTCAACGTCACCGCCGAGGTTACCCCGCACCACCTGTCACTTACCGATGAGGCGGTTCGTGGCTACCGCACCGAAGCCAAGATGAACCCGCCGCTCAGGTCGGCGGCAGACGTGGCGGCGGTGCGAGAGGCGCTGTTGGAGGGCGTGATCGATTGCATTGCCACCGATCACGCGCCCCACCACTATGAAGACAAGGAGCGCGAGTTCGACTACGCCCCGTTCGGCATCGTCGGACTCGAGACGGCGCTCGGCGTCTGTGTCCGGGAGCTCGTGATCGCTGGGCACCTTGACCTTCCGGAGTTGATCGATCGGCTCTCGTGCCGAGCGGCGCGGATCGCCGGGTTACCCGCCGGGACCCTGGCGGAAGGGTCGGTGGCCGACGTCGTCGTCATCGATCCCGAGAGTCGCTGGACATGCCAGCCAGAGGAGTTCTACAGCCTGAGCCGCAACACCCCGTTCGCCGGGCAGGAGCTCGTGGGTCGGGTGGTGATGACGCTTGTGAGCGGCCGAACGGTCCACGATGGCAGGGGGGACCGCTAGGCCGCACGGGCGGCCGAGGTGAGCAAGATGTCTGATGATGTATCTCGAGAGGTAGACCAGCTTCTCAAGGACCGCGAGAAGTACCAGCACTGGCTGAGTCGCCTGGAGTCCGAAAAGGGCAAGGCGCCTGAGCGGGCCTACGACCGCGTGCGCGGCGACTACCAGAAGCGGCTGAAGGAAGTCACAGCCAAGCTGCGTTCGCACAGCGAGGCTGTGCGGGACAAGCTACGCTCGGTAGAGCAGACCGTCGCTCGCATCGAGGCCGAGCGCGCGACGGCTGCGGAGGAGCTCGAGGAAGCACGCCTTCGCCGCAACGTCGGCGAATACCGCGACGACAACGAGTGGTCAGAGCTCGAGAGTCGCTTCGTCGCCTCGCTCAAGGAGATGGATCGCCAGCTGCAGAAGGCCAAGGGCGAAATAGACCATTTGGGTGAGATCATGGCGCTGGTGCAGAGTGCGGAGCGACCCGCAGCGCCGCCGGCGGAGCCAGCAGCACCTCCTGTCGAGCCAGCGCCGCCTCCGGTCCAGCCGCCGCCGCAACCGGCTGCCCCGCCGCCGTCGGCAGCACCACCTCCTCCGGCGCCGGAGCCGGCCGCGTCGGCGCCGCCCGAGCCGGAGGCGGCGGACGATGAGGGCTTCCTTTCGCTCGAGGAGCTGGTGCTCGAGGACAGAGCACCGGAGGAGTTTGGCATTCCGCCGGAGTCGGCGGCGTCCTCCGAGTCGATGGCACCGATGGAGCCGGCGGCTTCGGCACCGCCGTCGGAGCCAGCGCCGGCCGAGCCCGGCGTCGGTGATGAGCTGGCCTTCCTCGAGTCTCTGTCGTTGGGTGGGGCCAGCGGCGGCGGTGGCAGCGGCGGCGAGGACGAGACCAGCTCCGATTCCTTCTCCTTCCTGGAGCAGCACGGAAGCGGGACGCCGCAGACGATCATCTGCCCCCACTGCTCCGCGGCCAACGATCCGGCGGAGTGGTACTGTACCGAGTGCGGGGAAGAACTTCCCGCGGAGTGATAGTGTAGTGGGAATTCTCGAATGTCGATTCGAGAATTCCCAAAGACATTCGACGATTGCAGAGAGAAAAGGCGGAAGCGACCACCGCCCGGTGGGTCCTTCCGCCTCTTATTCGTATCAAGGCAACGCCTACAGCGTTCCCCCAATTCTCTTCACATGCGCGGCGAGCCGTCCTTTAGAGCGGTCCGCCTGGTTCTTGTGAATCAGGCCACGGCTGGCGGCGCGGTCCAGCAGCCTGACGGCCTCGTGGTAGAGGCCCGCCGCCTGCTCGGGCTCCGATGCCGCGCGCACCTTCTTGACCGCGGTCTTCAGCTTGCTGCGGGCCGCCTTGTTTCGAGTACGCCGACGCTCGCTCTGGCGCAGGCGCTTGATTGCTGACTTCGTGTTCGGCACGTAGACTCCAGTGTCACAGTCCGACGGTAAAGGCGAAAGCGCAAAAGGATAGCCGGGTAACCGCCGGGTGTCAAGCTGAAATCCCTGCTTTGACAGGCCTTTTCGGCGCTTTTAACTTCAAACCACGGTGAAGTTACAGAGTTTGGCGGCACTGCTCTTCTGGCCTTCCAGCCATACGCCGGTGCGTCTGATGGACCCGGCACGGGCGGATTGCCTGAGCGCCGGGAGCCCGAATTGGAGAGGGTGGGGATGAGGCTTACGACACCGGTGGACTCGCAGGTAACAGAGGAGAACGACCGTTTCCTGGTCGACCTCGAGCGGTTCCGCGGACCGCTCGACCTCCTCCTCCACCTCATCCGCTCCCAAGATGTAGATATCTTCGACATTCCCATCGCCGAGATCACCAGCCAGTTCATTGCGGCGATCGCGAACGTGGAACAGCGTCTGACGCTGGAACGCGCGGGCGAATTCCTCGAGATGGCAGCCACTCTGGTCCGGATTAAGGCGCAGATGCTGCTGCCGCGGCGTGACGACCTGCTCGACGATGCGGATCCCCGCTCCGAGCTGGTCCGCCGGCTGATCGAGTATGAGGTCTTCCGCGAAGTCGCCTACGCGCTCGCCGACGCTGAGGCCGACCGGGCATTGCACCGAGGCAAGGGGTACGTCGAGCCGCGCATGCCCCCCAAGGCGTCGGAGCTGCCGCTGGAGTTGTCCATCGAGCAGTTCCTCGAGATCGCGCTCTCGCTGCCGGCGCCAATGGAGAAGCGCCTGCACCGCGCGCCGGTGCGCCCGGTCACTGTCGACGAGAAGATCGAGCTTTGGTTCAAGGCCCTGAAGCGCAAGGCACGGGTCCAGTTCGACAAGTTCACCGGACGATGGAAGACGCGTGTCCATGCCGTGATGTCGTTCCTCGCCTGCCTCGAGCTCGCCAAGCGCGGGCGTGTCATGCTGCGCCAGGAGCGTCCCTTCTCAACCCTTTGGGTCTACCCGAGTGAAGACGACGAGGATAATTGAGGCGGTCCTGTTCGCCAGCGAGACGCCGCTGAGCGCCGCTGAGATTGCCCGCGCCAGTGGCGACCTCAGTGCCAAGGACGTGGAACAGGCGATCAGCGAGCTCTGCCACGAGTACGAAGCGGAGGATCGGTCGGTCCAAATCTATCCATTGGGCGACGGGTACCAGATCCTCACCCGGCCGGAGTACGCGCCCTACCTGGAGCGGTTCGACTCCATCACGCGAACGAACAAGCTGTCCCGAGCGTCGCTCGAGACCCTGGCGATCGTCGCCTACCGGCAGCCGGTCAGTCGCCTCGAGGTCGAGGAGGTGCGCGGCGTGAGCGCGGCTGGCGTGCTGAGAAACTTGCATGAGCGAGGGCTCATCGAGGTCGTCGATCGCGCCGAGGGGTTGGGACGCCCACTACTATACGGCACGACCAAGCGGTTCCTCGATCACTTCGGGCTCAGGTCGCTCGATGACCTGCCGCGGCCGGAGAATCTCGAGATCGCGCTTCGAACCGAAGAATGACCGTGGAAACTCCAAACGGCGAGGCGGTCCGGCTGCAGAAGTACCTTTCGCGAGCCGGGGTCGCCTCGCGGCGCGAGGGCGAGCGCCTCATCACCGAGGGTCGGGTGAGCGTTGACGGCCAGGTGGTGACCGAGCTCGGCACCCGGGTCGTACCCGGCCGCCAGAGCGTTTGCGTTAACGGCGAGCCTGTCGATCTGAGCTCGCTGCGCTGGGTTGCGGTCTTCAAGCCAGCTGGATACCTGACAACGCGGAAAGATGACCGCGGGCGACCTACGGTGTACTCGCTGCTGGCGACCGGCCATGAAGAGCTCTTTCACGTCGGTCGACTCGATTGGCAGACCGAGGGTCTGCTCCTGTTCACCAATGACGGGGAAACGGCGCACAGGCTCTTGCACCCCAGCTACAGGATCCCGCGCCGCTACCTTGTGGAAGTCGAGGGCAAGGCGGGCGGTCGGGAGGCACGACAGCTCGAGCACGGCGTTACCCTCGAGGATGGCGTGGCACGCGCCGAGAATGTCAGGGTCGCGGCGGTCAAAGGAAAGAGGCGGTTCTCCGCCTCGCAGATCGAGCTCACTTTGCGCGAGGGGCGCAAGCGCGAGGTCCGTCGCATGATGGAGGCGCTTGACCTTCCGGTGAGAAGACTCGTTCGCCTGTCCTTTGGCCCCGTCGAACTGGCAGGGCTGCGTCCAGGGAAATGGAGGGATCTCGCCAGAGAAGAGGTGCGGGCTATCCGGGCGGTCGTTGGATTGAGGGAATCCGATGGAGATACGTGATACGCGGGTCTTGATACTGGGCGGTTCCGGGCTCGTCGGCATGGCTATCGCTCGCCGAATGCTGCGGCACCAACCCGCGCGACTGACCATAACCGCGCTCACCAAGACCGAGACCGAGGAAGGGTACGCCGAGCTGAAGGAGCTGGCGGCCGGTAACACCGAGATCGCACGCAACTGGGGCGATCTAATGGTCGCCACCGAGTTCAAGGACGAGCCGCGACGCGCTCTGGTAGAGTCGGCAGAAAATCGCCGCGTCCTTCTGGATGACATCTACGGACCGCTCGGTCGTGAGCAACTCGAACGCTCGTTCCTCCACCAGCTGTTGACCCAGGAAAAGCCTGATATCGTGGTGGACTGCGTGAATACCGCGACGGCGATCGCCTATCAGGACGTGTTCAGCAGCGTGAAACAGGTCCGCGCCGCACTGAACAGCGACTGCGAGAACGTTAGCGATGTGGTCGAGCGGCACCTCGCGATCATCTATATGCCGCAGCTCATTCGCCACGTACACATCCTGCTCGAATCACTGCGCGATGCCCGTACCCAGTTCTATCTGAAGGTCGGAACCTCGGGTACCGGCGGTATGGGCCTCAACATCCCGTTCACTCACTCCGAACAGCGACCGTCCAATATGCTGCTCGCCAAGTCGAGCGTTGCAGGAGCACACTCGCTGCTCCTCTTCCTGACCGCCCGCACGCCGGGCACGCCGGCGGTCAAGGAGATCAAGCCGACCGCGGCGATCGCCTGGAAGAGCATGGGCGACGGCCCGCTCAGCTGGCGCGGAAAGGCGCTCGAGCGCTTCGACACGACAGAGCCGGTCCCCTTCGATATGGCATTGGACGACGAGAAGGTAGCGTGGAAGAAGCTCGATGGGCAGCTGGAAGCGGTCCACATCGACATGGGCGAAAACGGCCTGTTCAGCCGCGACGAATTCGAAGCTATCTCGGCCCTCGGACTGATGGAGCTGGTGACGACCGAAGAGATCGCACAGGCCGTGATACGTGAGATCCGCGGCAAGCCTACCGGCCTCGACATCGTTTCCGCCCTCGACAGTGCGTCGATGGGCCCCACCTATCGCGGCGGTGTGCTCCGCGAAGCGGCGCTGCGGCGCCTCGAGGAGCTCGAGCAACAGGCGGGCAGCCGCAGCGTCGCCTTCGAGATGCTGGGAC
>JASFTI010000022.1:0-20751 GCA_050053635.1 Gemmatimonadales bacterium | reverse complement strand
TGGTCGAGCCCTGCTGGTGCTGGATGACGACCTCGGCAGCGCGCCTGAACAGCGGGTCGCGGTCCTCGAGCTCGTCCGCTCCGACCTCGGCCTCGGCTTCCTCGAGCTCGATCTGGTGCACGGCCTCGAGGATGTCTTCCTCCTCGGCGGCGAGTGTCGCCGCCTCGGCACGCGCCTGGTACCAGTCCATCAACCGTTCGGTATCCTCGGTCGAGACGAAAGTTCCCTGGATGCGGACCGGCTCCGAGCCGCCCGGCGGCATGAAGAGCATGTCGCCGTTGCCGAGGAGGGTTTCGGCACCGTTCTGATCGATGATCGTGCGGCTGTCGACCTTGGAGGCCACGCGGAAGGCGATACGGCAGGGGAAGTTGGCCTTGATGAGACCGGTGATGACATTGACCGAGGGCCGCTGGGTAGCGACGACCAGGTGGATCCCGGTGGCCCGCGCCTTCTGTGCCAGGTACGCCAGAGGCCGCTCGACTTCGTTCTGCACCGTCATCATCAGATCGGCGAGCTCGTCGATGAAGAGGACGATATAGGGCTTCGCCTCGGGCTGGTCGACAATTTCGCCACCCTCCGATTGCGGTGCCAAGATCGACATCCCTTTACCGACGCGCCGGTTATACTCCCGCAAGTTGCGGCAGCCGTTGGCGGACAGCCACTCGTAGCGTTGCTCCATTTCGTAGACCATCCACTTGAGGACCGTCGCCGCGTCCCGATTGTCGGTAACGACCGGGTGCCGCAGGTGAGGTAACACGTTGTAGCCGCCCAGCTCGACCATCTTGGGGTCGATGAGCAGCAGGCGCAGTTCGTCGGGTGGGTAACGGTAGATCAGACTCGAGATGATGGCGTTGATGCAGACCGATTTGCCGGACCCGGTGACACCAGCGATCAAGAGATGCGGCATCGTCGCCAAATCGTAGACGTCGGAGCGGCCCCTGACGTCCTCGCCCAGTGCCAGAGGCAGCTCGGCACGGCTCGACGCGTAGGCGTCCGACTCGAGAATCTCACGCAGGTAGACGATCTTGCGCTGCGGATTCGGCACCTCGACACCCACGGCGCCCTTTCCCGGTATCGGCGCGATAATCCGGATCGACGGCGCCTTGAGCGCCAGAGCGAGATCATCGGCGAGCGCCGCGATCTTGCCGACCTTCACCCCCGATGCCGGGACGACCTCGAACTGGGTGACCACAGGGCCCGTGGTGCGCCCGCTGATCGCGCCCTCGACCTTGAAAGTCCTCAGCGTATCGACCAACGTCGCGCCGAGCTCGTCGAGGGTCTGGCGGCTGACGCGGTACTCCTGATCCGGCGGAGGCTCCAACAGCTCGATGGGCGGCAGATCTCCAGCGCCATCGCCAAACAGCGAGGCCTGCGGCTCCGGCCTTTTCCTCTTCGCGCGTGGCGGCGCGGCGGCGGGCGACGGCTCGAGGGCAGTCGGGGTGGTCTCGCCCTCGTCGATGTCGGCGCCGAGCTTGGAGAGGAGGCCGCGTGACTGGCGGCGGATCAGGCGGACGTTCAGCCATTCCCAGCCGGCGCCGATTCGACGGCCGACCGCTTTCGACCAATTCAGAAGGGTGCCGCCGGCGCGAACCAAAGCCGTCGAGACGCGCCGGGCGAGTTCGGCGCTCCGGACCGTGCCTCGTGTCAGGGCCCGGAATGGCTCCAGTCCGAGGATGAGGACCACACCGATGACCAGGAGGACGAGGAGTACGAGTGCGCTGCCCACCCATCCCAGCAGCCCTGCCATCAGATCGCCAGCCCAGGACCCGTAGCTGCCGGCGAGCCAGGGCGCGCCACCGTCTGCCGGATAGGCGAAGGAAGCGAGGAGTGGCGGCACGAGCGCGAGCAGGACGGCGAAGAAGACGGTCCAACGGCCCGTCTCGGACCGCTCGATCTTCCCCAGACTCCAGATACCCCAGATGATGGGAAGAAGCGGGACCACCGCCGCGCTCACCCCGAAGGAGCCCACCAGTGTGCCCGCTACCGCAGCGCCTAGCAGCCCGGCGATGTTGCCCGAGGGAAACAGCCCTCGCGCGCCCTCGCCGAACAGACCTACCGGGATCAAGCTGAACAGCGTGAACAAGCCAACGGCGATCAGGCCGATGCCGATCAGGATGCGTTGGGTACGGTCATCCTCTCGGTCGCCCATCGCTCACCTCCTCACCGCTTCTTCTTCTTCCCTCCACCCGTCGACTTTCCGTTCGCCGGCTCGATGCCGGTGATCTGGCGATCGCGGAGGACCGGGACCTCGGGGATCGAGTCGATCGCACCGCAAAGCTTGACGTCGTCGCTCTGACCGATCTTCTCGAGTGCCCGGCCGGCCGCGGTCTCGCGGAGGAAGCGGGTGCTCACCGGCCCATGCTCCCTGGCGAGAGCCAGGGCGGCGACGGCTCCGTCGCCGAGCTCGGCCATCGTCTTGGACCTTTTCTTGCCACGATTCCGCTTCAGGTACGCCTCGACCAGAAGCCCGGCGCAGAGCGCGTCCTCGACGCTCACCCTGCCGCCTCGGCCCGCACAGATGACAAGCGGCTCGCCGTCGTCTGCCTTCAGCTGTTTGGCGACGGCGCTCAAGTTGACCAGGGCGCCGATGTAGACGGACCCGGCGGCCGTCAGCGATGTCAGGACGTGGGTGCCGTTGGTCGTGGTCATCACGATGGTGCGTTCGTCCACAGCGGCTTTGGTGAACTCGGATGGCGAGTTGCCCAGGTCGAACCCCTCGATCCGTATCCCCTGCCGCTCGCCGCAGAGTACGACATCACGACGGCCGATCGAGTTAGCGATTCGCAGGGCCTCTTCGATCGATGCGGCCGGGACCACGGCCCGGGCGCCGGCGTGCACAGCGGCCGCGACCGTGGTCGCGGAGCGCAACACGTCGACGACAACGACGTTTCGGTTGTGTACCGGGACACGCTCGAGCTCGGACGGCGTCCAGAGAACGTCAATCTTCATGGTCTTGCGGCGCCCTCCAGCTTCGGAGCCGGGAAGCGCTCCAGAAACCGCGTGTCGATGTTGCCGGCCTGGAAATCGGGGTGCTCGAGCACCCTGCGCAAGAACGGAATCGTCGTTTGCACACCCTCGATGACGAACATGTCGAGCGCCAGTTGCGCGCGCTGGATGGCCTCTCGACGCGTGGGCGCGCGGACGATCAGCTTGGCGATCAGTGAATCGTAGTAGGGAGGTACGACGTAGCCGGCGTAAACGTGCGTGTCGACGCGGACGCCGGGGCCACCGGGCGGATGGAAGGTGGTGATCCGGCCGGGTGACGGCCGGAAGTCGTTTTCAGGATCCTCAGCGTTGATGCGGCACTCGAGTGCGTGGCTCAGCAAGGGCACGCCGTCGGGGATGGAAAGCGGCTCACCGGCAGCGACCCTGATCTGTTCCTTGAGCAGGTCGTAGCCGGTCGCCTCCTCGGTCACCGGGTGCTCGACCTGGATCCGCGTGTTCATTTCCAGGAAGTAGAACTTACCATCGCTATCGAGCAGGAACTCGACCGTGCCGGCGCCGACGTAGCCGATCGCCTCGACGCCGCGGACCGCGGCGCCGCCCATCTGTGCCCGCAGCTCCTCGGTCACCGCCGGGCTGGGCGTCTCTTCTATGAGTTTCTGGTGGCGACGCTGGACCGAGCAATCGCGCTCGTTGAGGTGAACGCCCCTGCCCTGACGGTCGCCCAGGACCTGGATCTCGACGTGGCGGGCGCTTTCGAGCAACCGCTCGATGTAGAGAGCGCCGCTCCCGAAGGCGGCCTCGGCCTCGACCCGCGCCATGGTGAAGAGCCTTTCGAACTCGTCGCTGGAGCGGGCGACGCGCATGCCCTTGCCGCCGCCGCCGGCGGCCGCCTTGATCATGACCGGGAAGCCGATCTCCTCGGCCGCCTGGCGAGCGGCGCGCGGATCGCTGATCGCATCTTCGGATCCGGGGATCACCGGGACACCGGCCTCGGCCATCGTGCGGCGCGCGGCGACCTTGTCGCCCATCTGCCGGATCTGTGCGGCGGTCGGTCCGATGAATACCAGGTCGGAGGCCTCGCAGATTTCAGCGAACTCGGCGTTCTCGGCCAGGAACCCATAGCCAGGGTGAATCGCTTCGGCGCCGGTGATCTCAGCCGCCGCGATGATGCGGGGGATGTTGAGGTAGCTGTCCTGGGCTGGTGCCGGCCCGATGCAGATGTCCTCGTCCGCGAAACGCACGTGCAGCGACTCGCGGTCGGCCTCGGAATGAACGACTACGGTCGGGATCCCGAGTTCGCGGCAGGCGCGTATGACGCGGAGAGCGATTTCCCCACGGTTGGCGATCAGGACTTTCTGGAACAAGGCAGTTCACTCAGTCTGGCTTGACGCGGAAAAGGACCTGGCCGTACTCGACGGGCTCGGCGTTCTCCACAGCGATCTCGACTATCGTTCCCCCCACTTCCGCCTCCAACTCGTTCATCAACTTCATCGCCTCGAGGATACAGAGCGTCTGGCCGACCTTAACGTGATCGCCGATCTCGACATACGGATCCGCATCGGGAGCCGGCGCGCGATAGAACGTGCCGACCATCGGCGAGGTCACCTCATGGTAGTCCGCCGCTGGCGGCTCGGCGGGCGCCGCCGGCGCAGGCGGGCTCACCGCCTCGGGCGGCGAAGCCGCGGGCGCCGGGTTAGAGCCCATGTTGTATGCGGCGCCGACTTGCATCGGCGCGGAACTCACCGCGTTGCCCCTCATCGAGACCGATGGGCTCTTCGAGATACGGATCTTCGTGGCCCAGCGGGAGATCTCCAGGGTGTCGATGTCGCTGGACTCGACGGTCTCGATCAGGCGCTTCAAGAATGCCAGGTCGATCATGAGGAGACGCGCTCCAAGTACTTGTTCTCGCGCCGGTCGACTTTGATGACGTCGCCGACATCGATAAAGAGCGGCACCTGAACGACGGCGCCGGTCTCGAGTTTGGCCGGCTTTGTACCACCCTGCGCGGTGTCGCCCTTAACGCCGGGCTCCGTATCGGCCACCTCCAACTCGACGAAGAACGGGACCTCGACTGAGATCGGTTCGCCAGCGCGGGTCAGAGCTTCGCAGATCATGTTCTCTTTCAGGTAGACCAGCTGGTCATCACCGATCGTCTGCGCCGGCAGTGGAATCTGCTCGTACGTCTCGTTGTCCATGAAGTAGTAGAACTGCCCGTCGGTGTAGCTGTACTGGACCGGTCGGCGCACCAGTCGGACCTCTTCGACCTTTTCGCCAGCGCGGAAGGTCTTTTCGACGACCGCACCGCTGAGCACGTTCTTCAGCTTGGTGCGGACGAACGCACCGCCCTTACCCGGTTTGACGTGCTGAAAATACGTGATCGCGAACAGTTCACCATCGAGCTCTATCGTCATCCCGTTACGGAAATTTGCCGTCGATGCCATGTCCCTTGCAGCTGGGTGTTGTGGGAAACTCCCGTTATCAGCCTTCAGGCCTCGGTCCGCGACTAGAGGGGCAGAGACCGCAGCCGGCCTTTGTCCAGCGGTACCAGCGCGGTGGCCCCCTCCGCGGTAACCACCAGGTCATCCTCTATTCGGATCCCGCCCCACTCTGGAAAGTAGAGGCCAGGCTCCACTGTTACAACCGTACCCGGGTGGAGCGGCTCTTCGCTGTGCCGGCCCAGACGCGGTCGCTCGTGTACCTCGAGGCCAAGACCGTGACCGGTGCTATGGGGGAAGCGCTCCTCGAGTCCCACCGCCTCGAAGGTGCCGCGCGCCGCAGCATCGACTTCCGAGCCCAGGGCCCCTTCGTGCAGAGCCGAGCAGGCGGCCTCATGGGCAGCGAGGACGAGATCGTAGATCTCCCGCTGTCGGGCATCCGGCTGGCGGAGGACGAAAGTGCGGGTCAGATCGGAACAGTATCCGCGCCAGCGTGCCCCGAAGTCGATGAGCAGCAGGTCGCCTTCGGCGATCTTGCGCGTGCTCGTTGCCGCATGGGGGAGAGCCGACCGCTCGCCCGAGGCGACGACCGTCGCGAACGCAGCTCCCTCGGCGCCGTGCCGGCGCATGCGATAGTCAAGCTCGGCAGCGATGTCAAGCTCACGGGCGCCGGGTTGGACGAGGGGGAGCGTATCGGCCAGGGCAGCGGTGGCGATCTCGGCAGCCTTGCGGATCAGTGCTATCTCGCCGTCATCCTTCTGCGCCCGGAGCTCATCCACAACTCCGACAGCCGAGCACCAGTCGACGGCTCCGTCGTCGTCGCGCAGACGTTCCCACTGGTCGACGGCGAGGTGAGTTGCCTCGAAGCCCAGCCGGCGACCGGCGAATGCGTGGGCGATTCGCTCCGCCAGGCCGACGATGAGCCGCTCTTGCAGAACGAGGATTTCGAAGCCGGGTTCGTCGGGCAGCTCCAGTTGGGCCTGTGTTTCGTAGCGCCCGTCGGTGACAAAGATCGCCTGGTCCTGATCGAGCAACAGCCAAGCGCTGGAACCGCTGAAGCCCGTCAGGTAGCGAAGGTTGGGGATGTGGGAAACCAGCAGGCCATCGAGTTCGCGATCTGCGAGGCGGGTACGGAGGCGCGCGAGGCGCTGAGCGGCGGCGCTGCCGGGATTTCTCATTCGCGCCGAAGGTGAGCGACCAGTCCTTCCAAGGCGAGGACGTAACTATCGCCCCCGAAGCCCGAGACCAGCGCGATGGCGATGTCCGAAAGGTAGGAATGATGGCGAAAGGTCTCGCGCGCGTAGATGTTGGTGAGGTGCACCTCGACGAAGGGGACCTCGATCGCCTTCAGCGCGTCGCGGATCGCCACGCTGGTATGAGTATAGCCAGCGGCATTCACGAGCAGGCCGCCGAACCGCGACCCCGCACGCTGGATCCAGTCGACCAGCTCGCCCTCGATGTTGGATTGGAAGAAATCGACCTCGACGCCTAGCTCCGCTCCCCGGGCGGCCAGACGCCGGTTGATGCTACCGAGCTCCTCGGACCCGTACCTCTCGGGTTCCCGGTGCCCCAGGAGATTGAGGTTGGGGCCGTGGAGGACACCGACCCTTATTCCTTCAGGCTTCTCAGCCACTCCTGAAACTGTTCCAGATCTTCAGAACTCGATGCGTCGGCGGCCTCCGCCGCGTCGCTGGGCCCCGACGGTTTGGCCATGTCGGCCGGCGGCTCAGCGGTCTCGGGACCAACCCCGGGCTGGGAGGCCGGCGTCTCTTGATCGAAGGCCAGCAGCCCTGCGAGATACTCCTCGATCGTCGGCGCGGCAGACGGCTGTGCGCGGGGCGGCGAAGGTGTCGGGGCTTCAGCCGCCGGTTCCGGGGCCTCGGTCACGGGTTCGGCAGTCTCCGGCAGAGGCGGCTCTGGCTCGGGGGGCGGCGCCTCGGGGAACGGTGTGACGGCCGCTCCCGGCGGCAGGACGTCGGGGGCCGGCGCCACATCCAGGTCGGGCGGCGTTTCATCGATGGTCGGGACGATCTCGAGCTCCGGCTCGGGCGGCTCTGGTGCCATGTCCGGGGCTGGCGGCGCTTCGGCCGGCTCGTCGCGGGTGAGATCGCCGAGGCCGCCGACTCCGGCCGGCATCTGGGCATCCCCACGCTTGACCATGACGTCGAACGAGGCAGCGAACGGGTCGAGGTGTTCCATCCCGGCCACCGGGGCCTCATCCTCGAAATTGAACTCGCCGCTCGGAAGCGCTTCCTCGGGCGCTGCCGCGGCTGCTTCCTGCGAGGCGGCGAGTTCAGGCGGCGCCTCGGGAGAGACCGGTGAATCGGGAAACGTCGGCTCTTCGGGGAACTCCGGTGCTTCAGGGAACCCCTGCTCTTCCGGGGTCGCGATATCGGTCAAGTCGAGGAGCTCGGCGAGCTCGTCGGCCCCGCCCTCTGTTCGCGCTTCGGCGAACTTTTGCTCCAGCTCGGCGATGCGTGCTCTCAGACTCTCGTCTTCCGGTCGCGTCTTGGCGAGCTCGCGATACACGCCGAGCGCGTCTTCATAGAGCCCCTGATCGGCGTACAGCTCGGCCATCGTATCCGTGAGCATGCCATCGCTCGAGGTGTCCACGGCCTCGGGCTCCTCCCCAACGCCTTCGTCCCCAGCGCCGAACTCATCCCGCAGACTTCCGACACCCAGGTCGTCTCCCGCCTGGCCCTCCATGTCCTCCTCGCGAAGGAACCCGGGAGTCCAGTCGTCCATGTCCCCAAGATCGATCTCGCGACGAGGCTCCTCGGCAGCCCCCAGACTGTCGAGGGCCTCGAGACCCTCGACGTGCGGCGGCTCGTCCGGCGTCTCCGCCGCTGGCGGCTCGAGCCCGGAGGGCCCCTCCGGCGCAATGTCCGGCACCGAGTCCGGCACATCGGCCACGTCGCCCAGCTCCACCTGCTGCCCTTTACCGATCAACCCCTCGACCGGTTCGGCCGAGAACTCCACCCCTTCCTCTTCTTCCTCCTCGGGCATCCCGCCCAGGTCCCAGGGCGGCCCCTCCTCCTCCAGCACCTCCGGCACTTCGGGTTCGGCGATCTCCCCAGGCGCTTCTGGCTCGCCAGGCATTTCCGGCGGAGCTTCCGGCGGAGCCGCCGGGGCGGGCGCCGAAGACACGCCGCCCTCCGCCAGCTTCTGCAGCTCTTCCTGGACCTCCTCGTTGCGCGGGTCCAGCTGCAGTATCCGCTCGAACCACGAGCGTGCGTCCTCGAGGCGTCCACCCCGTAGCGCCAGATCGCCCAGCGCCTTCATGGCGATCATGTTCTGCGGATCGAGCTCGAGGACTTTCGAGAACTGCTCGTGCGCATCGGCGAAGCGTTCGCTGTCGATGTACACGCGCCCCAAGACGTTGTAGGCGCTGATGTACTTGGGGTGGTTCCTCAGCCCGTGGAGGATCAGGCCTTCCGCCTTGCCGTATTCACCCGCCCGACGATAGGCGTCCGCCAGATGGGCGAAGACGAGGCCCTGAGAGTGCTCAGCATAACGCCGTTCGAGTTGCTCGATCTCCTGCTGGACGTCGTTGTCCGGAGGCATGTCCTGTACTCCCTGGGGCGGATGCATTCCCACGCAAGCAGGCGGGGGGATCGTGCAAATATATTGATTCCAATGCGTTAGTGTCAACGCTGACTGTAGCGTTCCTTACGTTACGCCGCGCCGCGCCCGGCGCCAGCGCGCCCGGCGACGGTAGCATTTTCGCAAGCTGCGAATAGATTGAATCCACACATTCCACAGAATGTCAAGGATCGGCGATATGCTGCGCTCAATGCGTCGGAACACGAAGATCATAATGCTGGTGGTAGCCCTGGCCTTCGTCGGCCTCATGGTCTTCCAGTGGGGCATGGACATTTCGGGTGGGGGCAACCCCCGGGCGGTCGGTGAGGTAGGGCGAGTCAACGGTAATCCGATCAGCTATCAGGTCTGGACGAGTACTTACCGTAACCTGACTGACCAGGCGCGCCAGCAGAAGGGTTCGGCCCTGGATGACCGCGAGCTAGACTTCATCGAGGAACAGGCCTGGGCCCAACTGGTAAACCAGATCTTGATCGAGCAGGAGCTAGAGCGCCGGGGGATATCTGTGACCGACGAGGAGGTCCGGCTGGCGTTTCGGACTACACCGCCGCGGTGGCTGATGGAGAACGAGCTGTTTCAGACGGGTGGACAGTTCGACTACGAGAAGTACCAGAGCTATTTCTCCTCGCCGGGGGTCGACCCGCAACTGCTTCTACAGATCGAGAACTACTACCGCTCGGTACTGCCGCAGGCTCGTCTGATGGAGCAGATCGCGAGTGGTATCTATGTCTCGGATTCGGAGTTGTGGTATTCGTATCGCGACCAGAATGAGCGGGTGCGTGTAGCGTACCTGGTGCTGGATCCGGAGCTGGTGGTAGCGGACTCGGCGATCGAGGTAACGGAGGCGGAGCTGCTGCGCTCGTACGAGGAGAACCTGGAGGACTACGAGCGGGCGGCGGTGGCGGAAGTCAAGCTGGTAGAGTTCTCGCGGATCGCCGGGCCGGCGGATAGCGCCGCGGCGTTGGAGGAAGCGCGGCAGATCTACACTGAACTGCAGGCGGGAGCAGATTTCGCGGAGTTGGCCCGGGCACGCAGTCGCGATCCGGGTTCGGCGCCGCAGGGCGGAGATTTGGGCTGGTTCGGGCGCGGCGAAATGACGCCGGTGTTCGACTCGGTCGCCTTCGAGCTCGATGTGGGCGAGATCTCGGAGCCGGTGCTCTCGGGCTACGGATACCACATCATCAGGCTCGACGGGCGGGAGGGGGAACGTGTCCGTGCCTCGCACATCCTGATCACAGTCCGGCTGGCAGGGGCCACCGAGGACCAACTGCTGGGAAGCGTCGATCGCTTCGAGAGGATAGCGCTGACCGCCGGGTTAGACGCGGCGATCGATTCGATGGGTGTGGAAGCGCGAACCGTCACGTTGGCCAAGGGTACGGACCTCGTGCCGGGCATCGGGGTGTTCGCTCCGGCCCACCACTGGGCGTTCCACGACTCCACGCTGATCGGCAATCTGAGCCCGGTCTACGAGATGGATCAGGGGTGGTATTTCCTGGAGCTCAGAGAGATTAGTCCGGAAGGCTACGTCCCGTTCGCTGATGCGGAGGCTTCGGTCCGCCGCCGCCTAGTACTGGAGAAGAAGAAGGAACTGGCCCGCGGGATCGCCGAGCAGATCGCCTCCGAGCTGAGTGAAGGCAAGACATTGGACGAAGTCGGCAGCGATCACGATCTCACGTACCAGACGAGCACGCTGTTCACCCGATACGAGTTCGTCCCCGGCCTCGGCCAGGGCAGTGAGGTCATCGGCACCGCGTTCGGGCTAGACCTGTACCAGGTGGCGGGCCCGATAGAGTCGGACGACCGCTTCTACTTCATCCAGCTGATGGAACAGATCGAGCCGAATCGCGAGCAGTTCGAGGAGGGCAAAGAGGAACTGCGAGCGCGCCTCATGGCGCAGCGCAAGCAGACGGCGATGGATGAGTGGCTGGCGGGCCTCCGAGAAGATGCAGACATCGAGGACTACCGGAGGGAGATCTTCGTACCGCGATCCTGAGCGGTCAGCCTCCGTCGCTCAGAGCATCATCCGCGCCACGTAAGCGACCACCAACACGCCGGCCACGCTGAACAGGTTCACGTTCAAAACGATCGGCCCCAGCGTAAAAGCGATCACCAACAGGTCCACGCTCAATGGGCCGAGGCTCGCCGAGATCGTCGTGGTGAAGAACTCCCGGAACGGACCCTCGGGAATGAAGAGCACGGACAATTTGGTGAGAATCGCGCCGAGCAGGAGGCCGAGCGCCAGGATCGCCGCGACTCGCCACGGCGAGCGGCCCGAGGGCCGTACGAGTAGTCCATCTCCCCTTGTCACTGTCGCCGCTCGACTGTGTAGTTGACCGCCCCGGCCAGGGCGCTCGCCGCAGGGCCTTCCGGCAGAGCTTCGATAGCGCTCAGCGCTTGGTCGGCGAATTCCCTCGCCTTCGCCTTCGCATACGATATGCCGCCGGCCGCCTCCGTGGCCTCGACGACGCGCATGATCAGCTCGTCATCGGGGTCGGGATCGGCGAACAGCGCGTTCACGGCAAGCCGCTGTTCGCGATCGAAGTCGCGCAGCGCGACGATGAGCGGGAGTGTGACCTTGTGCTCGCGCAGGTCGTGGCCCGACGGCTTTCCGGTGACGTCCTCGGTGCCGGTGTAGTCGAGGATGTCATCGGCGACCTGAAAAGCCATGCCCAGGGCGTATCCGTACCTCTTCAGCTCGCCTCTGTAGGTCGGATCGCCGACCATCGATCCTAGCTCGCAGGCCGCTGACATGAGCGAGGCGGTCTTGGCGCTGATCAAGCGATAGTAGTCGTCTTCGCTAAACGACAGGGAATCGTGCATGGCGAGCTGCCGCATTTCGCCGATCGTCATGGTGTTCGCCGCCTCGGCCAGCACGGCGATGACGTCGACACGCTGCAGTCGGGTCATCTCCATGACCGAGCGCGAGTACAGGTAATCGCCCATGATAATGGCCGTTTGACAGCCCCACACCGAGTTGACGGTCGGCATGCCGCGGCGCAGTGCCGAGTGATCGACGGCGTCATCGTGAACGAGGGTTGCCAGGTGCACCGCTTCGACCACGGCAGCCAGCAGTAGGGCCTCGCGGCTCGGATTGCCGCCGATCTCGTTGCTCAGCAGCAACAGAGTGGGGCGAAGGAGTTTCCCGCGCTTCAGCAGCAAGTAGTCAGTGACTTCATCGATGAGCTCGAATTCATCGACGACAAGGCGACGCATCACATCGTCGAGCTCAGCGAGCCGATCGCTGACCGGCTCTTGAATGCGGGCTAGTCCTGCCAGAGCAGTAGGCGGCATGAGCGGTATTTTAGGGAGCCAGCACGAGCGCCGGAGCGCCTAACTCGGCGAACACTTTAGCGAGGAGTGAGCGGATTTGTCAAAGGGGTGGCGCTTACGACCTTAAGGCGGACACGCGCCGGCCGACATCCATGAAGTTCATGTCACAGCCCAAGACGCGCTCGTACCATTCCAGCGCGTGCTGCGTTTCGCCGAGGTCCTCGTAGGACCGGCCCATGGCGTAGAAGATGCCGACAAGTTCCTCGTCCTTGTGACCCGGCACCTGCAGGGCGCGGTTGAGAACCTTGAGTGCGATCCGGTGATCGCCCTTCTCGACGAAGCAAGCACCGAGCATCTCGATTGCGCGCAGTCGGAACTCGAGACCGCGGGCGGCGATCTGAAACTCGGCGATCGCTTCATCCAGCAGCCCCATATCTCTGAAGGCGCAACCGAGATCGTAATGGCTGGCAGCATCTTCCTCCTCGATAGCTTCCGCCACCTTCGACTTGAACTGGCTCAGCATTTCGGCGAAGTTGACGTCCGATTCGCTCTGCGGATCCGCGGCGGCGATCCTGAAGCGTGTGCTCTTGCGCGTCGTCTTCTCTTCCTCGGCGATCAGCGAGCGCAGGTCCACGAAATCGTCCGCCGCTTGGCTCGGTGACGCGGGGGCGGCAGGCGCCGCTTCCTCCTCGCCGAACATCTCGAGCGCCGCCGCCGCCCGCCCGTTGCGAGGGTCGAGCTCCAGGACCCGCGCATAGACGGCACGGGCCTTGTTCGACGCATCGCTGCGGTCGAGACAGTCGGCCAGCGCCAGGTAGGCCTCGACCAAACCCGGGCCGTCGTTCGCCCTCAGGGCAAGCTCAACCCGCTTCTGATAAGCTCGCACATCGTTCACGTCGAGTCGCAACATTTCATCGAGCACGCGGCCGGCGTCGGCGAACCGGCCCTGCTGCTCGAATCCCTCCAGCGACTGACTCAGACACACGGACGCCTTCTCACGCTCGCCGGTCTCGAGCAGTGCTTCGGCGAGGTCGAGCAACAAACCGGGCCGGTTCCCCTCCGCCTGCAGTCTGGCCTCGAGCTCGGCGACCCGATCTTCTGGAGTCGTGACCTGCTCTTCGCTGGGAGGCGCCACCGGCTCCCGCGATTCTGCCGGAGCCGGCGAGAACGGGGCGGGCTCGACCCAATCGCTGTCTGGTGGCTCCTCGAGGCCGCTCGGCGGCGGCTCGTCTTCGAACTCGGGCTCCGTCGATCGCTCCTCATCCAGCGCGGTGGGCACGATGTCGAGGGGCGGCTCGTCCGGCTCTTCGGGTCCGAAGAGCTCCTGCTCCAGTTCTTGGAGCGAGTCGGCGTCGATGTCCACGCCCTCCATATCGAGGGCGCCCGGCTCGAGATCGATACCGGCGACATCGGCATCCGGTTCGGGCGCCGGCTCGAGGCCCCGTGGCGTCTCGGCCACCGATTCGTCGCCAAACACCAGCTCGTCATCAGGGGCGGGCTCGTCACGCAGCACCGGCTCGTCGGGGACAACCGGCTCCGGTCGAGGTGGAGGTCTGGGCTCGGGCTCGGGTTCGGGTTCCGACTCGTCGCCCCAGGGCAGGATCTCGGGAAGGTCGATGACCCCGACTGCATCTGTCGTGCTGGAGCTCAAATCCTCCTCGGGCGGGTGGACTTCCGGATCCCGGTCGGGCGAGAGTTCCATGATGCGGTCTCTGGCCTCTTGGGCATCGGCTTCGCGGCCTTCTTGCCTCAGATCGCGCCAAGCCAGTCGCAGCTGCTCGACCGCGTTCTGCGTGCGATCGTGCTCGATCAGCTGGTCGGCGATCATCAGCCGGACCTCGGGGTCCGGCGACAGATCGGCGAACTCCTGGAGCGCCGAGAAGGCTGCATCGAGCTGACCCGAGCGCTGCATGCGCTCGGCGTACTCGAGGAAGTGCCTGCGAGCGTCGGAGAGGAAGCCCTTGGCCGCACCGATCTTGCCCAGCTTCAGGTAGGCCGAGTGCCGGTTCGGCTGATTGCGGAGGATCTTGTTGCAGAGGGCGATCGCGTTGTTGTAGAAGCCGGCGGCGAGGTGGCCGTCGGCGGCAAGCTCGTAGTAGTGGACGGCCCGGTTGACGTTGCCGACGCGGCGATAGAGGTCCCCAAGCCGGTTGTAGAGAGCGAGGTCGACATCCTTGCCCCGTTCCAGCTTGTCGGCCTCGAGCGCAGCCTCGTACTCCTCGATCGCGCGCTTCCAATTCTCGCGCTGCTCGAAGGCCCTCGCTCGCTGCCTGTGCCTGGCTCCTGCGCTCATCCGTGTCCTAGCGGTCTATCGGGCTGTCCCCATCCGCCGCCCACGCCGCCCAAAGTCGGGGCCAACGTCGGCACAACCTTGTAAGATATACAATCGCCGTGACTTTTCAGCAGCCCGCCGGGGTCCGCGCGAACGGGCGCCCCCCCTGCAGGTGCGAACACGTCGAAGGCGCGGCTGCGCCCACTGTACCCCGAAAGTCAAGCTATGTTGCAGATTCAGTGGACCCGCACCCCCCGCTTCCAGACCGCAACGCAGTGGTTGCCCCCGTAAAGGTAGGGTACCAGCCGGTAGTCGGGAACGCCGAAGGCCGCAATGTCGGCTGGGGCGCCGGGCTCCAACGTCCCGCGCCCATCCTCCAGCCGCAGGGCCGCTGCGCCGTTCGCGGTAGCGGCTACGAAAGCCTCAGCAGGCACCATCCCCAGCTGGCTGCAGGCGATGCTCATCACGACCTGGAGGTTGACGGTCGGTGACGACCCGGGGTTGAAGTCCGTCGCCAGGGCGACGGCCGCCCCGCCGTCGATCAGCTGCCGGGCTGGCGGGTAGTTCGACTTGCCCAGGAAGAGCAGCGTCCCCGGCAGGAGGGTAGCGACGGTTCGCGAGCCCGCCAGGGCCGCAATACCTGCCTGAGAGATCGCGCCCAGGTGGTCGGCCGAGGCGGCGTCGAACTCGGCGGCGAGCTCGGCGCCACCACTGGACTCGAACTCGTCGGCGTGCAGCCTGGGAACCAGCCCGTTCGCCGTGGCGGCCTCGAGCACACGCCGGGTCTGCTCGGGCGTGTACACACCAGGCTCCATGAAGACGTCGCAGAATACCGCCAGACCAGCCTCGGCAACCGCCGGGATCATCTCGCCGACTACGAGATCCACGTACTCATCACGGCGTTCGCGATATTCCGGCGGAAAAGCGTGCGCACCCAGGAAAGTGGGCACCAGATCGATCCACTCCTCCGCTGCCAGCGCCCGGACGACCCGGAGCATCTTCAGCTCGTCCTCGGTCGTCAAGCCATAGCCGCTCTTCACTTCCGCCGTCGTCGTCCCGTGCGCCAGCATCTGGCGCAACCGGGCGCGGCCCAGGTCGACCAGCTCCGCTTCCGAGCGCTCTCGCAGGTCGCGCACCGACGCATTGATGCCGCCACCCTGGCGGGCGATCTCCATGTACGGCACACCGCGGCAGCGCTGCTCGTACTCGTCGAGACGATAACGACCGAAGACGGCGTGCGTGTGCGAGTCGACCAACCCGGGAGCGAGGACATGACCACCGAGATCGAGCCGCTCGGCGTCGGGGAAACGCTCGACTATCCCCCCGCGGGAGCCGACGGCTTCGACTTTTCCGGCCCGGATCGCGATGGCGCCGTCCTCCACCAGGCCGATGTCGGACATCGACCTGCGGCGGCGCGGTGTGCTACCGCCCGGGCAGGTTAGGATCTGCGAAGCCTCGAAGATAAGAGTGTCGTGGCTAGGCATGGCTGGTTGATTTCGACATTCGACAGCCGGTATTCGGCTGCCGATTGCCGGCTTTTCTTCGACGAGCGACGCTCAAGCGTCGCCGTGCTGAACGTACGGCGTTGGACGTCGACAGTCGAGAACAAGCCGATACTCGGCAGTCGAATGGCCAATCTAACCCGACATAGGGATCTTAATCCCATGTTTGCGGGCGGTCTCCCGCGCGCTTTCGTAGCCGGCATCGGCGTGTCGCACCACGCCGCTGCCTGGATCGTTGGTCAGCACGCGCTGCAGCCGCCGCGCCGCTTCGGCAGTACCGTCGGCGACGACCACCATACCGGCGTGCAGCGAGTCGCCGATGCCCACGCCACCTCCGTGGTGGAAGCTGACCCAGGTCGCACCGCTCGCCACGTTGAGCATCGCATTGAGGACCGGCCAATCGGCGATTGCGTCGCTACCATCTCTCATCCCTTCGGTCTCACGGAAGGGGCTCGCCACCGAACCGGTGTCGAGATGGTCACGCCCGATCACGATGGGCGCCTTCACATCGCCGCGCGCCACGAGCTCGTTGATCGCCAGGCCGAACCTGGCACGCTCGCCCTGCCCCAGCCAGCAGATCCGCGATGGGAGACCCTGAAACGCGACCCGCTCGCTGGCCATCGGGATCCAACGTTTCAGCGCCTCATCCTCGGGGAACAGCTCGAGCACCAACTCGTCCGTGCGGTGGATGTCGGAAGGCTCGCCGGAGAGCGCCGCCCAGCGGAACGGGCCCTTGCCGAGGCAAAAGAGCGGGCGGATATAGGCCGGCACGAAACCGGGAAAGTCGAAGGCGTTCTCGACGCCGGCATCCCGGGCCTGAGCCCGGATATTATTACCGTAGTCGAAGACGATCGCGCCCTGCCGCTGCAGCTCCAGCATGCCGCGGACGTGGACGGCCATGGAGCCCATCGCCCGTTTCACATATTCCTCGGGGTCCCGCAACCTTAGCTCCGCTGCCTCTTCCAGAGACAGCCCCCGAGGCACGTAGCCGTTCAGCGCGTCGTGGGCGCTCGTCTGGTCGGTAACCAGGTCCGCCACGATCCCGCGCCGGGCGATCTCGGGGACAACGTCGGCGCAGTTGCCCACCAGGCCCACGGACAGCGCTTCCTTGCGGTCGCGGGCCGCCAACACCAGCTCCAGCGCCTCGTCCAGATCATCCGTGGCGCGGTCGAGATAGCGAGTCTGCAAGCGTCGCTCGATCCGCGCCGGATCCACCTCGACCCCGAGGAACGCCCCCCCGTTCATGGTCGCCGCCAGCGGCTGGGCCCCGCCCATACCACCCAAACCGCCCGTGAGCACGAGGCGACCGGTGAGCGAGCCGTCGAAGTGCTGGCGCGCTGCCGCGGCGAACGTCTCGTACGTCCCCTGGAGGATCCCCTGCGTGCCGATGTAGATCCAGGAACCGGCGGTCATCTGCCCGAACATGATCAGGCCCTTGCGCTCCAGGTCCCTGAAGTAGTCCCAGTTCGCCCAGCGACCTACCAGGTTGGCATTGGCAATCAGCACGCGTGGTGCATCCGGATGCGTCGTGAAGACGCCGACGGGCTTGCCGCTCTGCACGAGAAGCGTCTCGTCATCGCCGAGCTCGCGCAGCGACTGCACGATCGCCTCGAACGCCTCCCACGACCGCGCCGCCTTGCCCGACCCACCATAGATGATCAGTTCACCCGGCTTCTCTGCCACTTCGGGATCGAGGTTGTTCATCAACATCCGGAGCGCCGCTTCCTGCCCCCAGCCTTTGCAGGAGAGCTCCGTTCCCCGCGGCGCCCGTACCTCGCGCGGTCCCTTTGTCACCGTGGACATCGCTTCCTCCGTTCCCTGCACCGCCTGCCCCGCCGCCGCCGTCTCGACGACTGAATCCTAGCCCCGTGTCTCCTGGCGGTAGTCGAACTTCACGTCACGCAAATCGTTGAGGTTGACCCTGAAATCGAACACGAAATTGCCGTTCGATGCCTTGAGAAACCGGAAGGTCGCAGACCAGCGATGCAAGCTACGTCGTAGGCTGAGCGCATGGTCCACGAATTCCCCACCCTCGAGATCGTACTGGGTACGCCAGGTAACCGTCCAGTTCTCGGTAGGCTGGAAACCGAAGTTCGCCCGTATCGACTGACGGTTGCTTGGCGGATCCTCACCCGGCCGGGGCCGCGTCCTTAACAGGCTGTAGTCAACGCTCAGCGTCCACGGTTGCCGCGCGCCACGCGACCGGTCTTCTCGTTCAGGGAGCTCGCCTTCCCTGAGCTCCTCCAACTCTTGCTCGCTGAACTCCTCGGCCTGAGGCACGATCCCGCGGCCCGACCTCACGTCGTCCGGCCCCCCCACCAGTCCCTCAAACGTACGCTCGCCCAGCGAGAAACCGAGGTTCAGCTGAGTCAGGAACGGAGCGAACCGACGTCCCGTCTCACCTTCCTCGAACAGATCGTGCGTGAATCGCAGCGTCAACCCCCGCAGTAAGTCGGAGCTGACGGAGTTAGAGATCGACCCGGTGGTCACCTTTCCCGTCACTACGTCGTAGGTCAACGACGATGTCCGGATGGCGAGCAGGGTGATCTTGCGCCCCTCATCCGGCCCTCGTGCTTCGAGACTGTCCGGGCCAGCCTCGGCCGAATCCTGTAACTCGTTGCGCGGCTTGAGCTTGGCTTCGAAGGTCTGCTGCAGGCCCAACGTGATCACATGGTTCTCACGCAGACTGTCCACCCCGAAGACCTCTTGGGCTCGTAGCGACGGAGTCACCGCCGGACTGTATCTCCAGTTGATGGCCGGCGAGATCTTGTGACGGATACGCTCGACCGGCCCGACGCCCGGGAAGAAGCCGTAGATGTCGCTGTTGAGCCCGGCGCTGACGGACACGCGTGTCGGCGCAGCGACGAACCTGAGGTCCGTCTGGTTGGTGCGTCTCAACTGGCCATCGAGGTTGAGCGCCGGGGTCAGCGTGGTCGAGCCGATCAGGCGCTGCTGGTATCCCAGTGAGGTTCGCCAACTGACGTCACCCCGTCGTTCTTTTTCTCCAAGCACCAGTGTATCGGTGACCGTTTCTCTAAATGTCCCACTGGAGTTCCAGCGCAGATTGCCAAGCGACAGATTAGATGTCAGGCCACTATTCAAGGTCGACTGTCCCGGGCGACCCGGCGTCTCCGAAGTCGAGCGGGTCAAATTGGTGCTTCCCGTCCAGGTCAGCCCGTGGTACCAGCTCTTGTCAATCGGTGAGGGCGACGGCGTAATGACGATCGGTTTGAGAGTGAGTGAGAACGACGGCAGCGTCATGGTCGTCGGTTGCGGAAAGCTATCCGGGTTCGACAGTGGCTGGACCCGCTGGGCACCGAGATTCAACGTGCCCCAATCGAATCTGCGCGAGTAGGAGACATCCGATCGCAGCTGTTGCACGAGCCGTTCGGGGTTGAACTCGTTTTCGCGCTGGAACTGCTGACTCGAGACGAAACTTACCGACGCACGCAGGTCGGCGCGCTCGCCGAACTTCTGGCTATGGTTCCAGGCGAGTGAGAGTTCCCTACCGCCGTCAGGCAGTAAGAAATAAGAGGAACCGATTCGGCCCGTGAGGAACTTCTGACGCCAGCGATAGCGGTAGAAGCCGTCAAAGCGCGTCCAGGTATCGCTCCACCAATCGAGACTGAACTGGGCGTCCATATAGTCGCTGATCGCCCAATAGTATCCGACGTTCGAGATATGCCGCTTATAGTTGGCGGATTGGCGAATGATGTCGTTGACGCCGAACTGCAGGGTCAGAATCCCACTATGCCTTCCCCGGCGGATGTCCTGCGCCATGAAGGGGAACCAGAAGACGGGCACGTCTCCGAAGTAGACGCGCACGGGCCAGGCGACAACGATGTGGCCGAGCACCAGCTTGATCTTGTCGGACTCGAACCGATAGTGGGGCTCCGGCAGATCACAGGAGGTAAAGTGACCTGCTTCCACCCATAACGTGTCACTGCCCTCGAGGGTGAAATCGCCCTCGACGTTCCAGACCTCCCAGCGCGTTCGACCCCCGACGAACGTACCGATCTTGGTGCCGGTGTGATAGAAAACGGGACCCTCCTCGCTGTCCACCTCTTCGCCGTTCGCGTTGATCAACTTCGCTTCGCCGAAGGCTGTTATGAATTGGCTCTGGCGGTCGAAGACGACCGAATCGGCGGCGTACAGGTTCTCGTTCTCTATCACGCGTTCGATATGCGCTCTCCGATTGATGTAGATCCTCTGCTCGTCGGTATCGAACCGCAGCGTGTCTCCGCGGTAGAGTACGGGGCGATAGCCGGGGCGCTCCATGAGCTGCCGCATCAGCGAATCGGGATCGGGGAACGGGACCTCGGGCTCGGCTAGCGAGTCGGCGGCCGTCGTATCCTGGGGAGTCCCCTGCGGGTCAACTAGCCGTTCCGCCCGGGTCGTGTCCTGTTCGGCTCGTGTCGTGTCCTGCAGGAAGGGAGTGGGCGAGGGGGGCGCTGCCAGCAGGTCGGGGACGGATGGAGGCAGGCCGGCCAGCGCGACCGCTACGAGGGCGGCCAGCGTCCGACTCGGGGCAGGATCAATCGGCGATCTCTTGCGGATCTTTACGTCCCGCGAGTCGCCGGCGATCCACGATGGCGACCAGGAGTACCGAGATCTCATACAAAACAAGCAGCGGCACCATCATCATCAGCATCGTGCCGACATCGGCCGGTGTCAGAAGCGCCGAGAGCGCTGAAACGCCGACGATCGCATGGCGCCGGAACTTCCT